>DATFSB010000457.1:0-16537 GCA_035262825.1 Gemmatimonadales bacterium
GGAGTTCCTGTCCGTCAATCGTGACGGCACCGCGCGGGTGCTGGACGCGGCCCGTGCCGCGCGGCCGGGGCGGTTCGTGCACGTGTCGACGCTGGCGGTCGGGGGTCCGACCGTACCGGGGCAGCCGATCGACGAGACGCGGCCGCCCCAGCCGGTCACGAATTACGGTCGCAGCAAGCTGGAGGCGGAGGGCCTGGTGCGGGCGTGCGGCATTCCCTGGACGATCGTCCGCCCGCCCGTCGTGTATGGGGAGCGGGATCGGGAAACGCTGCGCATCTTGCGACTGGCGCGCGCGGGGTGGGGACCTGTGATGGGTGACGGCACGCAGGAGCTATCGGTCATTTATGCCGGCGACCTCGCAGTCGCGCTAATCGCGGCGGGCACCGCAACGGCGGCGGCGGGGTGCATTTATTACGCCGCGCACCCCGACGTGACCACGAGCGCCGGACTGGTGCGGGCGGTCGCAATCGCGGTGGGGCGCACCCCCCGCATCGTGCGACTGCCGGCCGCGCTGGCGCGAGTCGCCCTGTGGACCGTAGGTTCGCTGGCGTCCCTGGCCGGCCGCGCGACCGTCCTGTCGGCGGAGAAGGCAGACGAGTTTCTTGCCCCCGCCTGGACCTGCCGGCCGGACGCTCTGACGCGGGACACCGGCTGGCGGGCGGCGACGGATCTCGCGACGGGATTGTCCCGCACCGCGGCCTGGTACCGAGCGGAGGGATGGCTGTGACGGAGCGGTCGAACCTTACGGCGCTGGACCGGTGGACGTTGGGCTACGTCGTGATCGCCACCGTCGCCCTCGCGTTTTCGTTCCAGGGCGACATCATCCCGCACTGGCAATTCCTGGTGGCGGCGCACGCGTTGCTCGTCGGACTCGTCCTGATCGCCCCCGCCGCGCGGAATTCCGGCCCGGTCGGGCGCTTCCTCGGCGACTGGTACCCGATGCTGCTGCTCGCGGGGCTGTACGGTGAGATCGGCGTCTTGACGCTCCACGCCGGCTTCCAGAACGACTGGGCGATCCAGCGCCTCGAGGCATGGGTGTTCGGTTCGCAAGTCTCGTATCGCTGGATCCGCGAGATGCCGGTGCCGTGGTTCTCCGCCGTGCTGCACACCTGTTACCTCGCCTACTACGCGATTCTCTACGCCGCGCCCGCGGGGCTGTGGTTTTCCGGACGCAAGGACGCCGCGCGTCAAACGATCCTCGGCGTGATGATCACGTTCTATCTCTGCTACGTCGTCTTCCTCTTCTATCCGGTAGCCGGACCGCGTTACGCCTTCGATCTGCCGCACAACGCCGCTACCGAAGTGTGGCCCGCGCGGCTGGCGCAGTGGTTGCTCGATCGCGGCGATTCGTGGGGCGCGGCGTTCCCATCGTCGCACGTCGCGGCCTCGGTGGTCGCGACGGGTTTCGCACTACGCTATTGGCGGCCGCTGGGCTTGACGCTGCTCCTGCCGACTGGGGGGCTGGTGCTGGCCGTCGTCTACGGCCAGTTCCACTACGGCATCGATGCGCTGACCGGTCTCGTGCTGGCGGGAATCATGCTGGCGGTGATGCAGCGTCGTCGCACCGCCGAGGCGACGGTGCCGGCACCGGAATCAGTCGTGGGTGTGCTCGACGCCAGCGTTTGACAGCTGCGCCCCTTCGCTCATGCGCAGCGCGTGACGGAGATCCGAGATGTAAAGCGAGTCGGTCTGGTCGGCCACCGGCCAGGTCACCTCGGGCGCCGGCGCGAACAGCCCCGCCACCACCCCCATCCCGCCGTCGGGCAGCGTGTGGCCCGTCTCATTGTCGTAGAAGACGGTGACGCGATAGCGGTGCTCGGGGACGATGCGCACGCCGACGCCGGTGAGCCCGATGAATTTCTTGATCGGCATCGCGACCACGTGGCCCGTCGAATCGGTGATCGGCGTGGCGCGCCAGATCACCGTGCCGGCCGTCACGTCGCGCAACACCAGCGAATCGGCATGATCGTGCACGTGCCCGCCGATGCCGACGATCTTCCCCCCCACGGCCGGGCTGCCCTCGTAGAACTTCTCGGAGCGACCCGGCGGCAGATCGAACGACTTGTCTCCGACGGGAAACGCGACATCGAACTGCCACGGGTAGGCGCGCAGCAGCGGATACCAGTGGCCGTCGGCGCTGTAGGTGAGGATCAGCCGCGTCCGCACCCCACTGTACGCCTGCATCGTCGGATTGTGCAGCATGGCGCTTGCGACGAGGCGGTCGCCCTTGATGAACGGCGCCCCCATCAGCCAGCGGCTCATCCGCACCGCCCCCGTCTCACTGCCCGCCGCGAGCACACGCCGCGAAATCGGCAGAAACAGCTCGCGATGATTCGGATCGATCAGGTTGTAGTGGTGCAGCAGCTCGCTGGGCACGGGACGGCCCGCGGAATCGACCAGCTCGATGCGGAACCCCGACATCCATCCGGTGAGCGGGAGGTCGACTCCCATGACCGGGGGATACACGGGGTTGTGCGCCGTGTGCTCGTCCATGTTCATGCCCGCCATCCCGCTCATGGCGGACATGTCCATGTGGGCCATGGCGGGGAGATCGACCGGTGCGAGCTCGATCACGACCTCGTGACGATCGCTATGGACCTCGATGCGGGCGGCCGGCAGCGCGCGTACCCAGTCGAGCGGGACCGGCGTGGGATGAGCCGGTGTGACGGAACCGGTGAGGAACAGCCGGAGCGGCAGCAGGATCCAGGGCATGGGCGCAAAATATAGCGGCCCCGGATCGCTCCGGGGCCGCTGTTGAGAGCGCGACTACTTCACCGTCAGGACGAAGTGCATCCCCAACGCCTGGTGGGGCGTGCAGAAGCCCTTGTAGGTCCCCGTCGGCAAACCGGCGAACGACACATCGTAGTGATCGTTCGCGTTGATGAGGAACGGCCCCGCGAGGTTGTCCATACGATTCGCCATCGCTGCGTTCAGCTTCTCGGCGGCGCCTGCGGGAATCGAGTCCGCGTAGAACGACACGTTGTGCGGGCCGCCCTCGACGTTGATGAACCGCACCGTGCCGCCCGCGGGCACCGTGATCGTGCTGGGATTGAACGTATAGGTGTTCCCCGAACCCGTCATCTTCACTTCCACAATCGGTCCCGTCGGCTCCGCGGCCGCCGCCGTCGCCGGTGCCGCGGCCGGATTCACCGGCGCAGCGTTCGCCTGCGCTTGATCACCCTTCTTGCCACACGCCAGCGCTCCGAGCGCCAGCACCGCCGCGACTCCAGTCCGCATCGTATTCCTCCGAAAGATTTCACACGTACAGGGTGTTTGTGAACGCGTTCACAATACACAGGGAGCACACTGAACGGGAGAGCCTCCCGAGGCGTCTTCGGTCAGTGCGCTAATCGCTTTCGATTGTTGCAGTTAGCAATGCCTGCCGGAGCGACCCTGACCACGCGCGCCGTGATGGGGCTCACGGGCCGTGGCCCCTCGCCTAAAGCAGGTTGCCTCGACCTATCGGCCGCTCGTCGGCCACGCTCCAGCCAATCACTCACCATCGCGCAGGAGGTTTCTCGTGCGAAAGCAGCTCGTTCTGGGTATGCTGACGATACTCGCGAGCCCGGTAGCCGCCCAGAGTTTCTGGCACCCCGCGATCGGGGTTCAGGGTGGATACGCCCGGATCAAGGCGGCCGGGACCGGCCGCTCCGACGCGATCGACCTGATCGAATTCCCCACTCCCGGATATGTCGCCCCGTTGCTCGCCGGCAGCAGCCTGTTCGCCGTGATCCCGGCCGGACGGCGGCTCGCCTTCGAGCCTACCTTCTCGTTCGCGAATCTGACCGAGAGTATCGGCGGTGACGCCACGACCGCGCGCATCGGCCTGCGCGCCGATCTCGCCCTCAGTGCGTCGTTTTACGGAGCCGCGGGCGGCGTCATGAACAGCCTGATGCAGGGTGGCAATCACGCGACGCAGTTCGGCGCGCAGGTCGCGGCCGGCTACCGCTTCGCGTTGACGCCGCGCCTCGACGGCCGGCTCGAGGCCGCGGTGACCGCCACGCAGAAGCGCCGTCCCGGCCTTGGCCCGACCGACACCTATGCGGTGCTCTTTGGCGTCTCATCCCGGTTGGATCGGGGATCGGGCCAGCGCACCAGCCGCGCTCCGGCGAGCGGAGCCTGGGAGCCGATGATCGGCGTGACCGGTGGGTACAGTTCCGTCCACGCTGACGGTACCGGTCTGACTCTCAACGGCCTGTTCTTTCCCGGCTTCGGCGGCAGCGTACCCGCGTTGACATCCGCGGGGACGTTCCTGCCGCAGGCACCGACGCTGTTCGCGATTCTGCCGGTCGGTAAGCGCGTGGCGTTCGAGCCGGGCTTCGACCTGCATCGCTTCCAGGGTAACGGCTCAACGGTGTTCGCCGCCAACCTCGCCGGTCGACTCGATTACGCAGTCGCGGGTGGCTGGTACGGCGCGCTCGGCGTGCATGAGGAGTGGGTGAAGGCGACGAAGGGAAGCTTTTCCGATTCGACGAAGACATCGGTCGGAATTACCGGCGGCAGCGTCGCCTGGGGGTATCGCTTCCATGTTGCCGGCGACCTGGGCGGGCGCACCGAGCTCAACTACATCGCCTTCGCCAAGAACGCGAGCGCCAAGACACCGGCGGTCAACACGGTGAGCATTCTCTTCAGTCTCACCATGCCACTCAAGTAACGGTCCCAGAACGGGTTACACCGACGGCCTCCCTCAGCGGAGGCCGTTCGTGTTTGCGCATGTGCGCCGCCAGGCCGCGGAGGCGTCTCTCGTAGGACTCTCGAACAGGAGTGGTCCCGATGTTGTCGTACCGTCGTATGGTCGTGCTCCTCGCCGCTGTGGTTTCGCCCGCTCACCTCGCGGGCCAGGGATGGATCGAGCCGGTCCGTCCGGTGCCTGGGTGGGGCGTCGAAAAGCTGCGCAGCGCCGTCTCGGTCGCGGTCAAGGACCGCGTCGCGGAGGTCACGGTCGAAGAGTGGTTCCAGAACCGCGGGCCGATGCTCGGTGAAGGGATCTATCACTACCCACTCCCGGGAGAAGCGGCATTCTCGAGCTTCTCGCTGTGGCAAGGCGATAACGAGCTGCGCGGGGAGACGATGGACGCGAGCGCCGCACGGTCGATTTACGAGGAGATCGTGCGACGCAAACGGGATCCGGCCCTGATCGAGCTGGCCGGCCATGGGTTGATCCGCGCGCGCATCTTCCCGATCAACCCCGGCGAGACCCGGAAAATCACGCTGCGCTACACGCAGATCCTCGACCGCGAGGGCGACGCCTGGCGGTTTCGTTATGTCGCGGGCTCGGGTCTGGGGGCCGCGGGCGCGACGCGGAGCTTTCGTCTCAGCGCCGACAGCGGCAACCGCTTCGGCGATCCGTATTCCCCCACCCATCAGATCCAGACCAGTCGTTCCGGAAGCCGGCTCGAGGTGACGTTGGCCGACAGTGCCACGACCGCCGACCTCGACCTCTTTCTGCCGCTGCGTCAGGGGCTGGTCGGCGTCTCGCTGGTGACGCATCAGGTCCCGGGGGAGGACGGCTACTTCATGCTGCTGCTCGCCCCGGGTGCCGCGCACCCCGCGACGGCGCTGCGGCGCGACCTCGTCGTGGCGATCGATGTCTCGGGATCCATGTCGGGAGACAAGCTCGTCCAGGCGAAGTCCGCCGTGGGCCAGCTGCTCGGCTCGTTGCGCGAGGGCGACCGCTTCCGCCTGGTGGCGTTCGAGAGCGGCGTGCGCCGCTTCGACGCCGGGTGGACCGCCGCCACGGCCGATGGTCGCCGTCGCGCCAGCGATTGGGTCAACTCCCTGGAGACGGGCGGCGGGACGAACATCGCCGGGGCGCTCGATGAAGCCTCCGGCCAGCCGCCGGCCGACGGCTCGCTCGGCGTCATCATCTTTCTCACCGACGGACTGCCGACAGTCGGCGAGCAGGATCCCGAGAAGATCGCGGCGCGCGCCGAAGAGCACCGCGGGCCGTTCCGGGTGTTCTCTTTCGGCATCGGCTACGACGTCAATACGTATCTGCTCGACCGGTTGACGGAGCGCGCGCGCGGAGTCACCGAATACATCGCCCCGGGCGGGAACATCGAGCAGGCGGTCGGGGCGCTGGCCGGCAAAATCGCGAGCCCCGTTCTCACCGACGTGTCGCTCAACGGCGACGGTGTCGAGCTGTACGATGTTCAGCCGCAGGCGCTCCCCGACCTGTTCGCGGGAGATGAGCTGGTGGCGTTCGGCCGCTATCATGCCCGGTCGACGACGGGGTGGTCGGTGGCGGTGCGCGGCCGCCGCGGATCCCAGGACGAGCAATTCCGCTCGGCTACCGTCGGCGAGGCGTCGACCAACGCCTATATCCCGAGACTCTGGGCCTCGCGCAAAGCGGGGACGCTGTCGCGGGAGATCCGGCTGCATGGGTCGACCCCCGAGACACTCGCCGCGCTCAAGGATCTCGCCTTGCGTTACGGGATACTGACCGAGTACACGTCGTATCTCGTCCAGGAGCCGAACCTCGCGATGGGTCGCAGAGACATGCCTATGGTCGTGGATGGAATGGCCAACGGCACTGCAGACGTTCGGGCGCATGCCCTTGCCCCCGCGGCCCAGAACGGGGCCGGGGCGGTGCGCCAGGCACAGGCCGAGGCGAGCCTCGCGGCGAAATCGGTCGACCGCGAGGAGCAGGACGAGCTGAGCGCGCGGCTGCGGATGCGCAGCGGGATCAACCCGACGCGCCACGTGGGTGGACGGCTCTACATCCTGCGTGACAGCGTGTGGACCGACCTCGGTATGGACACCGCCCGGCGCACGGTGACGGTGGCGCCGTTCAGTGACGCCTACTTTGCCCTGCTGCGGGCCGTGCCCGAGCTGAACCAGGCGGTGGCGCTCACGCCCGCCGTGCTGGTGGCGGGTCGTCAGGTGAACATCAAGATTGCAGCGGGAGGGACGGAGTCCTGGCGCCCGGGAGAGTTGGAACGACTAGTGGCGGATTTCCGTTGAGAGGCAATTGCGGATTGCGGATTGTGGATTGCGGATTTGAAATGCGGAGTTCATTCCGCAATCGTCAATCCGCAATCCGCAATTGACGTATGCCCGACGACCTGGCCGACGTCTACCGCACGACCTATCCCGCACTGGTGCGATTTCTCTATCGCAAGGTGTGGGACGCGGACCGCGCTGAAGATCTGGCACAGGAAGCGTTCGCGCGGGCCCTGGCACACCGGCCCGACAACCCCCGGGGGTGGCTCTTTGTGGTAGCGGCGAACATGGCGCGTGACGAAGCCCGGCGAGCCGCGCGCGAGCGGCGGCACCTCACGTTGCTGAAAAGCGAACCCGACCAGACGCCGTCGCTTGACGACACCGTCGGAGAACAACTCGACCGCGAACGCGTGCGCCGGGCGCTCGACGAGCTGACGCCGCGCGACCGCGAAGTGTTGTTGCTGTGGGACGCGGGACAGTCGTACGACGAAATCGCCGCCCAGACGGGATTGGCCAAGGGGGCCGTCGGCACGACGCTGGCGCGCGCCCGGCGCCGGCTGGTCGAAGCATACGAGAAGGGAAGCGAGGCTGAACATGTCGCACGTGGATGAAGGCACCCTGCACGCCTATCTCGATGGGGAGTTGGCCTCCGTCGAGCGCGAGCGCGTCGACACGCACTTGAGGGGATGCCCGGCGTGTCAGGCGCGGCTTGTGGAAGAACGGGCGCTCATCGAGCGGGCGAGCCGCCTGCTCGGCATAGCGGCACCTCCCGAGCGGGCGATGCCCCCACTCCAACAATTGCGGCAACCGCGACTCACCTGGCGGTTGCGCCGCCCCGTCGCCTGGGCCGCTACGCTGATTCTGGCGGTCGGCCTCGGCTGGTACGCCCGTGGATCGATGATGCCGAGCCGGACGTCGGACACGGCCACACCCGTCTTGGCTCCTGCCACTCCGAGCGCTGCGGCGGAGACCCGGCCGGGTCCTGTGGTCGACAGCCCGGCGTATGCGGACCGGCCTATGGCGCATCTGGCTGTGCGCGAGGGACTCTCGGACTCAGGGAGGAAGGACCGCGACGAGCGCCATCTCACGTCTGCGCCGGCGGTCGGCGCTGCGAGCAACGCCATGCAGCCACAGGAATCGACGGCCGTAGTGGCGGGCGCGGTTGCAACGTTGGGGGCTCGCGCCGAGCAGAAACCGGAAGCGATCGCGCAGCTCTCCCGTCCTGCCACGTCAGATGTAACGGTGCGTCGGCAGGCCGCCGCCGTACCGGCAGCGGCGGAGCCCCAGGCGGCGCCTCCCATCATGGTCGACGGCGTGCCTTTGGGCGACGCCGCTTCGGGGGTCATCTCCTTCCGTACGCGACGCGCGACGCCGATCATGTCGACGACCTGGCCGATCATCGCCCGCCAGCCGGCACGCGACGTCCTCGGCGTCGATCCCGTCATCATTCCGGGATTCGCCGTTCGCGCCTACCGCCGCAATCCCGCGGCGCGGGAGATCGCGGTAGAGCAGGTCACGGATGCCGGGACGACGATTTCGTTGATCGAGCGGGTGGTGGACACGACTTTAGACGAGCTGGGTCGTGCCGACAGCGCCGTGGTGCACGCCTACGCCCCCCGGGCGATGGCCAAGGCGGCGAACGAGCGGTTGGCGCGGTTTGTGGGACCTTTGCGGATCGAGATCGACGGTCCGCTGACGCCCGACTCGCTCAGCAGCCTGCTCGAGCTGGCCCGCTAGCGGGCCCGGCGCCGCCAGGCGATCAGCTCGGCGGCGACGCTGACGGCGATCTCCTCGGGAGTCTCGGCGCCGATCGCCAGGCCCACCGGCACGCGGACGCGCTGCAACGCTTCCACCGGTACTCCAGCCTGCTGCAGCGCTTTTGTGATCACTGCCTGCTTGCGACGGCTGCCGAGCAGCCCGACGTACCCGGCGCCGGTCAACGCCACGCGCTCGAGGATCGCGGCGTCGTGGCGGTGGCCGCGCGTCGCGATCACGACGGCATCCTGCGGCGCAATCGCGAGTTGGGGCAGCGCCGCATCGACGGACGCCGCCACGACCCGCATCGCCCGCGGGAAGCGCTCCGGGTCCGCGAACTCCGGCCGGTCATCGACGATGACGACGCGGAACCCGGCGACCGCCGCCGCATTGGCGATCGCGCTGCCCACATGTCCCGCGCCGAAGACGACGACGCGCGGAGCCGGCAGCAGATGCTCCACCAACGTGTGCCGGTCTTCGGACAATGCCGCGGCGGGCCCTTCGGGGTCCGCAGCGGACGAGAACTGCTTGTGAGGACCGTGCGACCAGTCGAGCGCCGTCGTCAGCGTCCCCTGCTCCGCCGCGGCCGCCGCCTCGAGCGCCGCGACATATGCCTCCTGCTGCACCAGCGGCTCGACGACGATTTCCACTGTCCCGCCGCAGGAGAGGCCGAGGTCTCCGGCGAGATCGGCGTTGAGATGATGCGTGCGGATCACCGGCCCGATGCCTGCGGCGGTTTGCGCCGCCTCGAGCACGTCGGCCTCGACGCATCCGCCGCCCACCGATCCCTCGAGCCGTCCCGCGGGACCGACGAGCATTTTCGTTCCGACCGGCACCGGGGTGGACCCCGTCGTGCGGGCGACCGTCGCGAGCGCGCCGCCGGCTCCCGCGCGCGCCAGCCGTGCCGCCGCCCGCCAGATCGTCACGACGGCGGCAGCTCCCCGATGCGCGCCACGGCGCGGCGCAGGTGCGGGATGACGATCGACCCGCCGACCACCAGCGCCACCGCGAACGCGTCGTACAGCTCGGCGTCGATCACCCCTTCCTCGCGACAGCGCACGAGGTGGTAGGTGACGCAATCGTCGCAGCGCAGCACCATCGACGCCACGAGGCCGAGCAGCTCCTTCGTCTTCACCGGGAGGGCGCCCGCTTCGTACGTCCGCGTGTCGAGTGCGAAGAAGCGGTTGATCGAGAGGTTGTCCGCTGCGAGAATGGCGGCGTTCATCTTCTCACGGAAATGGCGGAACGCTTCCAGCGTCTGCGTCGAGTCGTCGCTCATGCAGGAAAGAATAAACTCCCGGAGCGGAATCCGCTCCGGGAGCTGCCTGGTTGCAAACCGACTTGGTCAAGAAGAGACGTTCACGGGGCTATTGCACGACGATCGTTCCGTGCATCCCCGTGCCCGGTCCCCCATGGACGCTGCAGTGATACTGGTAGGTGCCCTGGACGAGCGTGGGGCTGTAGGTCCCCGATGTCATCACCGCGGTATTCGTCGGGAGCGTCCCGGGACCGCTGTCCCATATCACCGAATGCCCGCTCGACGGAGTCGACCAAGTGAACGTCACGGTCCCGGCGGAAACCGTGTCTGGCGTCGGCGAGAACAGATTGTTCTTGACTGAGATGCTCGCCGTGTGACCGCCGCCGGTCGTACCACCACCACCACCGCCATAACCGCCTGACGTCGGAGAACTACTGCAGCCGAAAAGAGTCGCGCAGGCGGCAATGATGAAGACCGAACGTTTCTGCATGACACGCCTCCCACCAGAAGTCGAATACTGTGGCGGACCGGAGGTATACCGGTCGAAGTGGGGGAGGTTTCGTCAGGCTGCGGTCAGCGAACCTGAATCAAGCCGGTCATGCCGCTGTGGATGGAACACTTGTAGGAGTAATTGCCGTTGATCCGGGAAAACGTGCGGATGTACAGCGCGCCGTGATTCAGCTGGGCGTTGACCGAGTCCGGGGTCCAGCTGGAATCGGTGACGCCGGTGACGCTGACCGCGGTCACGGTATGCGCCAGCGAACCGTTGTTCTGCCAGCACACCGTCTCGCCGGCTGAGACGGTGACAGGACTCGGAGTGAAGACCTGTTGGTCCGTCGCCGAGATCACGGTATGCGCGCCGGTACCGGCGCAACCGTTCCCCTCACCGGACGGATTTCCGCACGCCAGCGCCAGTGCGACACCGGCAACGAACCCGAGAACGTTTGCTGGCGACATGGCTGCTGATTCCCCTCAGTGCCCCTGCTCGCGCTCCAGGGTGTCCGCCGCGAGCCGCGGAGACACCATCGGATATCGACCGGCAAACCAGCTGTAGGAGAGTGCGAACAGCCCGCCAAAGAACAGCGCCGCCCCGATCTCGGGCACGCCGATCGCCGGCGCTGCGCCGTTCGAAATCGACGGCACGACTTCAAAGTACCGCTCCAGCCAGATCCCCGTGAGACTGATCAATGCGATCGCCATCAGCCATACCGGCGACCGCTTCGGCTTCTCTCCCAGGATCCCGATGAACGGGATCAGGAACACCATCAGGAACACCGCGATGCCGACCGGCCGCCAGGCGCCCCACAACCGGTAGAAGATGAAGTAGGTCTCGTCCTGCAGGTTGCCGTACCAGATCACGAGGAACTGGGCGAACATGAGATAACCCCAGAACACCGTGAAGCCGAAGCACAGCTTGCCGAGATCGTGCTGCTGCTTCGACGAGAACAAGCCGTCGAGGCCCATGCTGGACCGCATGCGGATGCTCAACACCGCGAGCCACATCCAGCCGGCGAGGAAGCTGCCCATGAAATAGAAAGCGCCGAACAGATTACTCACCCACCCGTGCGCGAGCGACATCACCGCGTCGAACGCGAACAAGCTGAGGCCGAACGCATACGCCAGTACGACGAACGCGGCATTGCGCGCGATCTGGCCCTTTTCGTTTGGATCGGTCTCCACCGGCTTGCCCGTCGTGAGCTCACGAATGTCCGGGGCCATGTCCGAGCGCACGAAGCGCCACGACAGCCACGCCATTCCCGCCAATGCCAGACCGTCGCGGATATAGAAGCCCGCCGGCGTGAGCCACCATCCCAGATCGGTGCGCGGCGTCGCCACCCAGGGATAGATGTAGCTCTTGCCGAAGAACGACAGCAGGAACAGCACCACCGCCACCGGGACGAACGCCACGGCCGCTTCCGCGAGCCGGATGATCACGCCCGACCAGTGCCCCTTGGCGAGCTTCTGCGATGCGCCCACGACCACCGACCCCATCGCGAGGCCGAGCCAGTCGAACAGGTTGAAGTGATACGCCGACCAGACGCGGTCGGGGTGCGAGCGCAGGTTGAGCAGCAGCAGCACGAGCCCGATCGCCGTCGCGGCGAGCCCGAAGACCCGGAACGACGCCACCGGGAACGCCCGGGCCTTCTGGGCGAGCTCGGCGCGATTCACCGCGGTGGCCGTGCTCATGGGCGGCCTCGCGCGCCCGCGGCGAGCTGCAGCGAGCGAACGTAGTTCACGAGGTCCCAGCGATCGGTCCCATGGACCTTGTCCCCGTAGATCGGCATCAGTCCGCGTCCCATGCTCGGGGCGTGAACGAGCACGCCGTAGATGTAGCCGTCGCTGCGGCGGGCCACCGTGTCGGTCACGAGCGAGCGCACACCGACGAACGGGCCGCCCGACGCCGACGAGATCGGCCCGTCGCCCCGACCGCTCGGGCCGTGGCAGACGAGGCAGTAGGTCTCGTACTCCCACTTGCCGCGGTTCAGCGATTCGGAGGTGCGGGTGCGCGGGTTGGAGAGTTTCTCGGCCGCGACCGGGCCCAGCGAATCGGGTTCCACGCCCGTCACCGGAACCGTTCCCGGCACAGGGTTGCGCGGCATGGCATACGGCTTGACGCTGCGCTGGTGGCGCATCGTGGCGAACCAGCCGACGTGGTGCACGACGTAGTCGGGATCGCAGGCTCCGAGCAGCGCCAGGGCGAGGACCGCCGCGATCGGCTTACGCACGCCGCACCTCCTCGGCGCCGGAGCCGCGCAACAGGCTTTCCATCGCGCCCGCCTGATCGGCGCCGCAGCGCACGAACACCCCGAACTTGTCGTTCGTGAAGCGCGGATCGTAGGCGATCGTCCCCTGGTGGCGCGACGCCAGCAGCGCGTTGAGCATCAATCCGAGAATCGTCGTAAGCGCGCCGAACAGCACCGTCATCTCGAACATGATGATGACGTACGGGAGAATCGACCCGATCGGCTTGCCGCCGACCTGAATCGGCCAGTCGTAGGACATGTACAGCGTCAGCCACGCCCCGATGCCGCACCCCGTCATCCCGCCGATCAGCGTCCACATGCGGACCGGGCTCGTGGGCTGAGCGATCGCATGCTCCAACTCGTGCCGCGGGATCGGCGAATAGACGGTCAGCTCGTCGCCGTGTCCGCCGGCTTTGAGCTTTTCGATGGCTTCGACGGTGGCGTCGAGATGACCGAATACGCCCAGCACGCCCGGCGTGGCCGGCGGATGGAAGATCTCGACCAGCGGCTTGGGGAGCGGGATCATGCGCCGGCCCTCGCCCTGGCGCGCGTCGGCGGCGGCAGCACTTCCTTTACCTCGGAAATCGATACCGCCGGGAAGTTCTTCACGAAGAGCAAGAACCACATGAAGAACCAGCCGAAACTGCCGGCCATGATGCCCCAGTCCGCCCACGTCGCGTTGTAGTTCGCGTTGGTCCAATGACCGTACGGCTCACCAGCCAGCGACACCACGATGATGACGAAGCGCTCGAACCACATCCCGATGTTGACGAAGATCGAGATCACGAACAGACCGGTGATGCTGGTGCGCACCTTCCGGAACCACAGCAGATACGGCAGCAACCCGTTGCAGATGTTCATCGTCCAGCTGGCCCACCAGAACGAGCCGAAGGCGCGGAACCAGAAGCCGGCCCGCTCGTCGGGGTTGCCGCCGAACCAGGCGACGAAGTTCTCCGTGACGTACGAGAAGCTGACGATCAACCCAGTGAAGAGACACAGCTTCGCGAGGTTCTCGAAGTGGTGCACCGTGATGATGTCTTCCAGATGAAACAGCTTGCGGATCGGCACCAGCAGCGTGATCACCATCGCGACGCCGGAATAGATCGCCCCCGCCACGAAATAGGGGGCGAACAGCGTGGCGTGCCATCCCGGGACGATCGCCATGGCGAAATCCCACGACACGACGCTGTGCACCGACAACACGAGCGGCGTCGCCAGTGCGGCGAGGTAGAGATAGCCGCGGGTATAATGGCGCCACTGCTCGTTCGTGCCGCGCCATCCGATCGCTGTCATCGCGTACAGCTTCTTGCGCCACCCCGTCGCCACGTCGCGCGCCGCGGCGATGTCCGGGATCAGCCCCATGATCAGGAACACCGTCGACACGGTGAAATAGGTCCCGATCGCGAACTCATCCCAGATCAGCGGTGACTTGAAGTTCGGCCACAGGCCGCGCTCGTTGGGATACGGAACCAGCCAGTAGAAGTACCACTGCCGCCCGATGTGGATCAGCGGGAACAGCCCGGCGGTCATCACGGCGAACACCGTCATCGCTTCCGCAGTGCGGTACACCGCCGTGCGCCACCCCGAGCGGAACAGATAGAGGATCGCCGAGATCAGCGTGCCCGAGTGTGCGATGCCCACCCAGAACACGAAGCAGGTGATGAACACCGCCCAGTACACGGGGTGCGAGTACCCGGCGAGTCCCAAGCCGTAGCGCAGAATGAAGAGCAGGCAGGTGATGCCGATCGCGAGCAGCGTGACGGCCGAGCCGAGCAGGATGTAGTAGCCGCGGCTCGGGTTGCCGAGCGTGTTGGCGATCGCGCGGGTGACGAAATCGTACGTCACGCGGGTCGGGGTGGATCCGGTCTGGGCCATGCTCAGGCCTCACCACCCGCGACGACGCGGGCAAGATAGGTGATACCAGGCTTCGTGTTGAGGCGCGCCAACACGTGGTAGCCGCGCGGATCGTCCGACAGCGCGTGCACGCGCGACGCCGGGTCGTTGAGGTTGCCGAAGACGATCGCCTCCGACGGGCACGTCTGCGCGCACGCCGGCACGATCTCGCCGTCCTGGACCTGGCGGTCTTCGATGCGCGCCCGATGCTGGGTCGCGCGGATGCGCTGCACGCAGAAGGTGCACTTCTCCATCACGCCCTTCTCGCGCACCGTCACATCGGGATTGAGCAGCCAGGAGAGCGGCTCGGGCCACGCCTCGAACTCGCCGCCGCGCTCGGCGTAGTTGAACCAGTTGAAGAAGCGGACCTTGTAGGGGCAGTTGTTGGAGCAGTAGCGCGTGCCGACGCAGCGGTTGTACACCTGCCCGTTCAGCCCGTCGGGAGTGTGATAGGCGGCGAACACCGGGCACACCGGCTCGCACGGCGCCGAGCCGCACTGCTGGCACAGCATCGGCGTGACCGCCGCGCCGGACGGCGATGCGGCATCACCGCGCCAGTAGCGCTCGATCCGCATCCACGCCATTTCGCGCCGCCGCACCACCAGCTCTTCGCCCACCGTGGCGAGGTTGTTCTCGGCATAGCACGCCGTCACGCACGCGGAGCAGCCGGTGCACTTGGAGAGGTCGATTGCCATCGCCCAGCGCGGATGCTCGCCCCCGTAGTTGCCGAGCGATGCTTTCTCGTGCTGCGCCTCAGCCCACCCGCGCTCGGCTTCGCGCGCGTACTCGGGAATTGCCTCTTCATCCAGCTCGCCGACTTTCAAGCCGCGCGCCTCGTCGAGCGGCAGCACCGTCACTACCTGTGCGCCGTGCTCGCGCGAGCTGCCTTCGCTGGTCGCCAGCTTGCGGTGCTCGGCGGTCTTCGTGACCGACACGCCCACCACGTGGGTGCGGCCGCCGTAGCCGTTCGGCTCCGCGGGCAGCAGATCGAACGCGTTGAACGAGCGGTCCTTCGCGTACCGACCGTACGCCTTGTGCCCCTGCCCCGTCGGCAACGCGACGACGCCGGGACGAATCGACGGCGTAATCCAGACCGGAGCGCTCACCGCGCCGGCGGAGGACTTCACGAGCAAGTAGTCGCCGTTGGCGACCTGCCACTTGTCGGCCGTCTCGGGATGCACTTCAACCCAGCCGTGCCAGGTGATCTTGGAGACGGGGTCGGGCAACTCCTGCAGCCACGGCTTGTTAGCTCCGCGACCGTCGTGCAGGGCGGGATGGGGGAAGATCACCGCCATGGCGTTGCTGACGGGCTCTGAGCTGGTCGACATTCCCGCCACCACGCCGGCGGAGAGGCGCACCGCACAGCTCGGCGCCTCACTATACATCCCGCCGTGTTGCAGCGCGCCATCCCACCAATCCTCGAACGCCCCTTTGCCGCCGAGGCGCTTCTGCAGCGCGGCCCACTTGCCCTGCAGGTAGGTCTTGAACGTCCCGCTCTTCCCAGACGCCTGCAACAGCACGTCGCCGGTCTGCCTCGTCCCGTCGAAGACGGGCATCATTACCGGCTGCTGCAGCGCATACACCCCGGCGCGCGGCCGGCTGTCGTTCCATTGCTCCAGGGGATGGAGGTCGGGGAGCACGAGGTCGGCGCCCGCGGCGGACTCGTCGAGGTATGACGAGAAGCTCACCCGGAATCCGGCCTTCTCCCACGCCTGCGCGAAGGCGCCGCCCATGGTGTGCACCGGGTTCGCGCCGTGGACGAGCACCAGCGCGACGGCGCCGTTCGCCATCTCGGTGGTGAGCTCCGCCATGTCGGCATGCTTCCCGGCCGACCCCTGCGCCAGGTCGGCGCCGAACTTCACCGTTCTGCCGATCGCACCGGCGACGTAATTGAGCACGTTGACGGCCGCGACGATCTGCCCCCCGTTCGCGTACTGCGCCGCCA
>DATFSB010000458.1:0-7001 GCA_035262825.1 Gemmatimonadales bacterium
CGAAACTCGAGGTCTGGTCCATCTGATAGCGGTACGCGGCGCCCGCGGGCGGGTGGTAGCGCAGCACGATCTTGGTTGTGATCGGCGTGGGGGCGCGCTCCGCCCCCCTGCACCCCGCCATCACCACGACGCACGTCAGCAATACTATGCGATGCATGCGGCTCCTCTACGATCAATAGGGTTCCTCGGCGATGGGGCCGAGGGGTTGCACGGACGAGCGCTCCCGGGCCGGCTCCGACCCGACGCGCACACCCAGTCGTCTACGAAACGTCGTCAGTACATCGGCGGGCCGCTCGCGCCGCACCGCTGCCAACGCCCGGCGCACATCGACTTCGTCGTGTCCCGCGAGCAGGTCTTTCACCTGATTCGTCCGTACCCGAGGGTCGAGCCGCACCAGCTGCAACCCCACCGCGTCGGCGAACGGCAGATCGGCCGCAGGCGGGAATCGCTCCACCCCGTCCCGCCCCCGCAGCACGGAAGGGCGCGGGAAGCGGACGAAGATCGGCTGCGTGAAGTGGGGGTGGCGCACCATCAACTCCCCGACGGGCAGCGTGGCGAGCTTGATCTTGGTCGCCGGCGACAGCACCTGATACCCCGGGGTCGCCAGCTCGTCCGAGTCCATGCGCCCGAACACCTGCGTCCCGGCGTTGCCCACGACGCGGCGGTGGACCTGGGAGCGGAACTGCTCCGCCCCGAACAGCACCAGGCCGAGGTAGCGGCCGCGCTCCGAGATGTCGAGCAACATCTTCTTCACGTAGGTGTCGGCGCCGTCGGCCGGGGCATACTTGTTCAGCTCGTCCACGAATACCACGACGGCGTCGACGCCGAGATCGCGGCGCTCGAGGTGCTCGCGCAGCTTCGAGACCACGCGCGCGAAGACGAGATCCTGTCCCAGGGGATCGACGTTGGCGACGTCGATGACGTACACACCGCGGTCCTCGAACCGGCCCCACGGGAGGTCCGACGCCGGACCGTCGTCGGTGACGAGGCCCTTGCAGCGCGTGGAGACGTTGCCGAGGCGGTTGCGCACCTTGCGGATCGTGGCGATGTGGTGGGTGCGCCAGATGTCGCCGCGGCCCACCAGCTCCAGACCGTCGAAGATGCTGCGGAACAGACGCTCGAGATCGGCGAAGGTCTCCACCCGGTGCTCGCCCCCGAATCCGTCCTCGAACTCCCGCCGCACCACGCGGTCGGAGAGAAAGTCGATGAACGCATCGGCCTTGGCGTCGATGTCGTCGCGATTGAGCAGCACTTCGGCGAAATCGAGCACCTCCGTCAGCCCCCACACGAGCGGCTCGACGGTGCGGGCGAGCTCGGCGTGGGTGCGCAGCGTGTTGAGGTTCACCCCGTCGGCTTTGAACGGCGCGTAGTAGTGCACGCCCTCGAAGGGACCGGGCGCGATCCCCAGCCGGTCGTAGCGGCGCCGGTCGACGTCGTCGAGTGAGCCCGCCTGGTCGAGAAACAGCAGATCGGGGCCTTTGACGTTGAAACACACTGCCGCAACGCTGCCGCGATGCGCCGGATAATGCTGGAAGATGGAGCTCAACAGAAACTCAACCGCGCTCGTTTTCGTCGCGAGCCCTGACACCCCGGAGATGTTCAGGTGTGCCGCCTCGGGACCGAGCAGGAAATCGGCGTCGAGGTAGACAGGGGCTTCGAGTCCGCCGGACTCGTACAGGCCAACGGGGATCGCGGTCGGCTGCGCGGTATTCAGGTAGGTGTCCATACGCAGCGCGGCGGCGACGTCGGCGTCGGCCGCGACGTGCACCGCCCCGAGCGGAACGGGCTGCAGCGGCTCTTCGGGGATCTGCCGCAGCACGGCCGCGGTCCACAGCCGGATCTCGGGCCGCTCGGTGGGACGCTCCGCGGCCTGCGCGGGATCTCCCTCGGCGCCGATCACGTCGTGGAGCGGAGTGGCCAGGTCGGAATAGGCGAAGCCATCGGTGACGACGCCGTACACGATTCGACCGGATTCCGGGGCGCGGGATACGGGACCCGTGACTTTCACGATCGCCCCGATACCGATACTCGTGTCCGTCGCCGTCCAGAAGTGGAACTGGTGCGGCGTGGCGGGCTTCAGCTCGGTCGCGACGACGCGACCTATCGGGGTTTCGTCGCTTTTGCGAATCACGTCCCGGTTTGTGGGAGACGGGAGGCGGGCGGCGCCAGGAGATCGTGCGGAGCCCGGCTCCGCAAATACGCCTCTACATCGTGTATCGGATAAAGTAACCGGTCGAAGCGGGTGTCAGGGGCCGCCAGTGGAGCGCGCTCCGCGAGCAACCAGCTCGAGATTTCCGGGGCCCGGATCCCGGGGTCCGAATCCCGCGCTGCCTCGACGCGGATCAAGCCATAGTGCAGGTCCCGGCCCTCCCACGGCCACAACCGTAGATACCAGGAATCGACTTCGGTACGGCCGTGCCCGCCGCGGACGCGGAACACGCTGGTGCGATGCTCGGCCGCGATCGTCAGGGCGCGCTCCAGGTGGCGTCCCGACAGGAACTGCGCGCCGTGGCTCTTGATGACTCCGACGGCCCGGGGATGCTTCGCCAGCGTCGCCGAAACGGCGAGCTGCCCGTCGACGACCAGCCACGCCTCCCGGTCGAGCGCCTGGGCGGCCTGCTCGCCCAGTGTCCGCTCCAGTCCGGCGCGAGCGCGATGGACCTCACGGCGCAGCGCCTCGAGCGCCTGCGCCGGCTGTGTTGCGGAGTCCACTTCGACCGGCACCACCTCGAGACCCGCCGCTTCCAGCGCCCCGCGACGCTGCTCGACGAGCGCCTGGGCCGGCGCGATAACCAGTGTGCGGGCCGCCCAGGCCGCCGTCGCCAGCCGCCGGTCGGAGCCGCGGCGCCGCACGGCGGCTGCGACATACGCGAGCGCCATGGGCTGCACCCCGTCGTAGCCGATCACCTTCCATTGCTGCACGCCGTCGAGAAACGAGACCGCGGGCGGGGCGGCACGGGGCGCGACCGGATGCGCTTCGAGATCTGCGCTCTCGACCATCTCGACTTCCACGGCGACGGGAGCCATCGTGTCGTCGGGATCGTGCTGCCTCCCGAGGCTCGCGTCGGGGAGGAAGGACGCCGGAGTCACGCCGCTCGCGTACAGGTCGTCGAGCCAGCCGCGACCGGGATTCACGCCGCGACCTTCACCGCGACGACGATCCCGTCGCGCAGCGGCACGACGGCCGATACGACGCGTGGGTCGCCAGCCGCGAGGCGGTTGAAGGCCCGCACTCCCTCGGTTGCCGGAGAATCGTTGTCCTCCTCCACGACCGTGCCGTGCAGGAAGGCATTGTCGCACAACAACAACCCGCCGCTGCGCAACAGCCGCACGCTCCATTCGAAGTACTCGGGGAGCGGTTCCTTGTCCGCATCGAGGAACACCACGTCGAACCCGGGATCGAGGGTCGGCAGGATGGTGCGCGCGTCGCCCTCCAGCAGCCGTACCCGGCCGGCGACGCCGGCCTCGTCGTAGGCCTGGCGCGCGAGCCATGCGTGGTGCGGGTCGAGCTCGATGGTGGTCAGCAGGCCGTCGGCCGGGAGCGCCCGGGCGAGCCAGATGCCGGAATACCCCGCGAGCGAACCGATCTCGAGCACGCGACGGGCGGCGACGAGCCGCACCAGCACGTGCAGCAGTTTGCCTTCATCGGGCGAGATGTGGATCGGCGGGAGCTCGCGCTCGGCGTGCCGCGCGCGCACCCGCGCCAGGACAGGATCTTCGACGGCGAACAGCTCCGCGACATAGCGCTGGAGCCGTTCGTCATCCACTACGCGGTAGCCTCGACGTTCGGGAAGGGCGGTACCTCGAGCAACCACAGTCCGGCGAGCCGCGACTGTTTGTCGACCTCCACGAGCAGATGATCGGCCACGCGCACGATGGTCGCCGGTTTGACGCGCCCGACGCGGATGTGAATCACCGATTCGGTGGCGTTTTTTTCGACCACCAGCGCCGTATCGACTTCGACGGCGGCGACCGACGGTTGCGAGCGGCGCGAGGGGAACAGCACGCGCGCCTCCGACGCCGCTTCGGGTGCCGCGAGCGCGTCCACGGTGCGGATGTCGTCGGGCCACGTCACGACATCGAGCCCGCGCAGCAAGCCGCCCGCGACGTCGAGCAGCACGAACGACCCGTCGCTGCCCTCGAGATCGACCGTGCCGTTCATCCCCGTCGCCTTGGGGATGCCCTTGCAGACCGCCGAGAGGATGTCGGTCTCGGGATCCCAGCGGTAGCTGACCTTGGGGAGCTTGCCCTCGAGCGGCTGGATCTTGGTCTCGTAGTGCATGCGTGCGCCCTCTCCTCACCCCAACCGCTTCGCGAAGCTGACGATCCGATCGAGCGACTTCTCGATATCGCTCGTCGCGGCAGCATAGGAGAGCCGCGTCCAGCGGTCGTCGCCGAACGCCGCCCCGGGCACGAGCGCGACACCGGTCTCCGTGATGAGCCGGGTGCAAAAGTCCGTTCCCGAGATCCCGACGAACGCATCGGTCCGGAAGAAGAAGTAGAACGCCCCGTGCGGCTCGACGAACTCCACTCCCGTGAGGTGGCGCCGGAACCCGGCGGTGAGGATGTCGCGACGGCGGCGGAATTCGGCCACCATGCGCTGCACATCCTGCTCCAACCGCTCGTCGGCGAACGCCGCAGCCGCGGCGTACTGCGCCATGTGATTCGCACCGGACGTCGTGTGCGACTGCAGCGCCGCCATCGCCTTGGCGATGGGGCCGGGAGCGAGGGCGATACCCACCCGCCATCCTGTCATCGCATACGCCTTGCTGACACCGGTGACGACGACCACCCGTTCCAGCAGGTCGTCGGGGAGATCGAGGAACGACGGCGCCGGTCCGCTGCCGTAATGAATGCGCCGGTAGATCTCGTCGGATATCACCCACACCTTGCGCTCGGCCGCCCACTGCGCAATCGAGCGCAGCTCGCTCAGGGTGTAGACCGAGCCGGTCGGGTTGCAGGGGGAGCAGAGGATCAGTCCCTTGGGCGCCGGGAGAATGCGCTCCAGCTCGCGCACGCTCACCTTCAGTCCCCACTCAGGGTGGCCGGCGATGAGCACTGGCCGCGCTCGGGCCAGGTGGATGATCTGCGGATACGACACCCAGGCGGGAGCCGGAATCGCCACGACGTCTCCCGGACCGAACAACGTGAAGCAGGCGTTGAACAGCGACTGCTTCGACCCCGTCGACACGACGATGTTGTCGGCGTTCACGGGACGCCCGCCCGAGAGCAGGGAGAGATGCTTCGCCGCGGCGGCGCGCAGCTCGAGAATCCCCTCGTTCGCCGGATAGCGCGTCTTTCCTTCTTTGATCGCCCGGATCCCGGCCTCGACCGGAATCGGGGGCGTCGGGAAATCAGGCTCCCCGGCTCCCAGGTCGATCACGTCCTCCCCGGCCGCCCGGCGCCGTTTCGCCTCCTGGGAGATGGCGATCGTCGCCGACGTTTCTAAATGAGCAATGTTGGGCGACAGAACGTCGCTCATGGCCGGCTGGCTCCGTGAGCTGGTCGGGGTCGAGGGTGTCGTGGGCACGCGTGACGATACGTCCGGACGAACCACCCGCGCAACCGCGCAGTTCCATGGGGGTTGCGACCACTTCGGGCTTCGTTCTGCCGTCGCCGCGTGACTCGCGGGCCCCTCGAGCATCTTCATTACCGTGACCGTCCTCTCCATCTCCCGACCGACCGAACCCCACCTGGCCCGCCGCCCGCCGCGCCTGCGCCGCGGCCGGAACCCGGTCGAGCGGGAGCGCCTGCAGGTGGTGCACCGGCTGGCGTCCCTGATCGAATGCGCCGACCGCTACACCTTTGGCCACTGCCGGCGTGTCGCCGCATACGCCCTCGAGGTCGCCCGCACCCTCGGGCTCGACGAGCTGCAGCGGTCGACCGTCTACATCGGGGCCTACCTGCATGACATCGGCAAAGTGCTGGTGCCGCGCGAGATCCTGACGAAGCCGGGAAGCCTCGCGGCCGACGAGCTCGACGTCATCCGGACTCACCCGCAACGCGGTCTCGAGCTGCTCGCGGCAACCACGGTTCCCTGGGACGTCGCCCCGATCATCCGCTGGCACCATGAGCGGCACGATGGCAGCGGGTACCCGGACCACCTCTGCGGTGCGGAGATTCCGCTGCAAGCGCAAATCATCGGGATCGTCGACGCATTCGATGCGCTGACCTCGACCCGCAGCTATCGCCCGGCCGTCGCGCCGGCACGAGCGCTCGACGCTCTCGCGCAGCAGCCCGGCAACTGGCACCCGGATGTCTACCGGGCATTCCTGAGCGCCTTCAGAAGGGTGAGCTGCCGGGTCGCCTGAGGGCGTTACTCCCGCAGCAAGGCGTGGCGTTTGAGAATCGCCACCGTCGAGTCGACTGGTAAAGCGCGAATGGTCCCCCGAAACCCCCGCACCGTCTCCGCCTTGAACAGCGAGTTGTAGATCGCCTCTTCGGTCGCCTCGATGACGGCCTCGAAGAGGGGTGACATGGCGTCGTTCGCGACTACCTCGATGGTGTCAGTCAACGAGGCGATTGGGCGGTCAGGCCCTAAAGGACTTCCTGACGGTCGCGGTCCGGCGGTCGCTGCCGCACCGGATCTACCAACCGCCGATCCGCCCATCCGCCGTTCCGCAAAGGCAATGACAAAGTCCCCACTCCCGTTGCTCATGCTGCTCCCCGTGCGGGCGAGGCCCGCCAGCGCCCGCCGTCCGAGCCGCTCCAGCTGGCGGTGGTCGAGTGGCGCGTCGGTCGCGACGACAATCATGACGCTGCCGTTGCCCAGGTCGCCCTTGAGGTAGTACTGTCCCAGCTCGCGTCCCACCGGTGCTCCGGCAACGGTCAGGACGCCGCCGAAGTTCGTCTGGACCAGCACCCCGACCGTCCAGCCGCCGAGACTGGCTGGTAGACGGCGACTCGCAGTACCGATCCCACCTTTCCATCCGAACGCGATCGTCCCGCGGCCCGCTCCGACGGCCCCCTCCGCCACGGGTCCCGGTTGGGCGCCCTGAATC
>DATFSB010000459.1:0-2843 GCA_035262825.1 Gemmatimonadales bacterium
TTTTTCGACTCGAACTTCAGGCAGTCCGGCAGCGCTGCCGCTCGGTTCTAGCGGTACCACTGCGCCGCCAAGATCGACTGCGGCAAGCGCCGCTACCACTTGACCGCTACTTGACTCTCTCTGGTCAACCTTCCTGTACCAGGATAGACCATGGATGGGCCATGAGCGTCTGCGTTCCGGCGTACAAGATCCGGGCATCGATTGTCAAGATCGTTTCGGCGTTCTCGGTCAGTTTGCTGCTGGCCCCAGTCCGGGTCGCGGGGCAATTCGTCACGCTGCTCCCGCCACCGATGAGCGATTCAAGCGCGGCCGCGCTGCAGCGTGATCAGTTGGCCTTCGATGCCCTGCGGGATTCCCTGGCGCTGCGGGAGTCGACTCGATGCAGTGCCGCGAAACCAACCGAGGAGTTCAACCGCCGCACGTGCGAGCGAGCCATCGACTCCCGACAGCTGGCTCTCAATGTCTGGGCGAGCCGGCTGGCGGCAGCACAACGTGATACCTGTACGGCACAGTTCCCGTCCCCGGCTGACTCCCTGCGCCAGGAGTGCATCGCCGTCATCGACTCGTTCAGGCTTGCGAGGCGGAAATCCGGCAGCCGATTCTGGGACACGAGCCTCGTCCTCCCCCGGTCCCGCCGTCAACTACGCGGCCTATACGGGGACGGACTCCGCGTTTTCTCTGGCTTCACTGCCAACGTTTCGGACAAGGAAGTCCTGCTCCTGACCGAAGTCGTCTCCGGGGCCGTCGGTGTTTTTCCCTTCGGGATCACGCACGCACTCGTCGTTTCAAGCGCTGATTCGCAGCCCAGCCTCAGCGCCGACACGGTGCGCCGAGCGACTGAAAACGTGCTCGAGCTCATGAATAACGGCGGTGCCTTGAGTGCGCGCTTCCAGTACCCGGTTCTGGCTATCGGCGGGGCGAACGTCAAGCATTCGCTGTCGGCTTACGTGCAGGCCGGGCTGCTCGGACCTCTCGGGCAACCGGATCACGCCCAAGGGTCAGGGGCTGGCGTCGTGGAGTATCTCACCGGGCTCGCCATTCGCAAGCCGGATTCGACGGCAGTCCTCCTGGGGGAACTCGTCGTGGGGGTGCGTCTGGGTGTCGCGCGAACCTTTTCAGGTCCTATTCTGCAGGGCGTCGATCAAGATCGATCGTTCGCGTTCTATCAACTGGGCATAGGACTTCAACAATCCGGCTCGCTGCGACTTTCCGTATTGCTCAATCACGTCACCAGCGGTGCCAGCGCCCGGTTTGTTCCGGACGTGATCCTCAACCTGGCGGCGCTGCGGTGAATCCAGGATCCTCCCGACGGAGAGACACAATGAAACTCCAGCTATCGACCCTACTTGCCGCCGCGTTCGGCGCAATCGCCCCGAATCTTGTCGGCATGGCCCAGCAAGCCGTACGCGGTCATCCCGATGCGAGCGCCGGCTACCTCTACGCCAACGCCGGTTTCTGGGTGGGAACCATGATTTTTGCGGTCATGGGGATCGGAATCGCATGGTCGTACAGCGAGAAGAGCAAACGTCGCGCAGTGGCACTCGGTGCCGCAGCGCCGGCGCTCATTCTCGGTTGGGCGCAGGGATCTGGTGATCAGGCGTCGTCACACACCGCTGCGGGGGCAATGCGCGTCAAGTCTCCAATCGTTTCCGTCACCTACGCGGCCGAGTCGCCGCTGATTCCTGTACTTTCACGGCAGCAACGCGATCACGTGTGGGTGCTTGTCACTGGCCTGGTCTCCGGTGATACCGCCTCTGACCTCGTCGTCGTTCTGGGATCCACAAGCACTCAACCGGACCGCGTTGTGTTCCGGCTCCACGTCCCCAGCGAGCCGATAGCCATTCCTGGCAGCGCTAAGCAGGTCTACCTGACCGTGCACGGCGAGTCGAGTAACCTCCTGCCAGTGCCAAACGCCGATACGCTGAAGCTGGAGTTGAAAGCAAGAACTAAGTCCTTCTGGGGCGGCTTTAGACGGGCGTTCGGCATCCGAGATCGGAGCACTCCTCAACTCGAAATACAGCAGGTCCGAATGCCAACATCCACCGGATTGGGCATGGCGCCTCCGGTTCTGTCTGTCTCACTGTCCCGGGAGAAGTCATGGGTATGAGGCCTGCTCACTTGCCATCGGCGCGGTGTACGCCGTCCGCCGACGACATCCGCGTGGCGCAGATCAAAGCGCGCGAGCTGCGCTGAGACTACGGCTTCACCAGCGCTCGAACACGCGCTGCGTCGGCGGTCGTCAGCACATCGGATCCAGCCACGACGGCGTAGGCCGTCACCTGACGCCCCGCCAGCATCGCGCGCGGCGACCCCGACAGGGTGTCGCGCCGCAACAGGAACGTGCCGGCCTGTCCCGTGGTGAATTTGGGGAGGCGGTGCCAGGCGATGTCCTGTGATGCCGGGAACCGCACCACGACGCGGGGTATCGCCGGGCCTTTGATCATCGTATCCACCACGATCTCCGCTTCCTGCCAATCGGCGTCGTGCTCCGTGATGCGATGCCGGGTGGGCTGGGCCAGCAGGGTCGGCGGGTGGATCGCCTCGACCCGTCCCACGACGATCATGTCGGCGCCGTGTACCCGCTCGGCGAGCGTCGTGTCGGTCACCTGGCGCTGCAGCTGGCGGAAAGAATCGCGGGCTCCCGCGAGGGTCTGTTGTGTCGGCATCGTCTCATGAGCCACCTCCCGCACCGCGACACCGCGGCCGAACACCCATCCCGTCGTGTAGAACGTCGCCCGCGCGCCGCTCTTCAAGGTGGAGTCGAGCGGCTCGACCGTCACCGAGTCGCCCGCAGCGAGATGCAGGGCCGCCGGTTTGTCGAGTACGTCTTCCACCCGCACCAC
>DATFSB010000460.1:0-3463 GCA_035262825.1 Gemmatimonadales bacterium
TCGCAGGGCCGTCCGAGGCGTCCTACGATTGCGTCTTATTGCAGGCCGGCCGCCGCGCGGCGGGGATCATTGGCGCAGATTTCACCGATTGGGACGCCGCTGCGCGCGAATCGCGGAAATCTACCCGACCAGCGGTCGCAGACCGATGACGCAGCGTGTGGCGCTAGTTCGACCGGCCGCAGGCCGCGGCTACAGTGTCGGTGGATCAACGGTGTACATCGTGCGGTGCATCTTCCAAGACCCGTCCGGCTGACGCTGAAGAATGCGCATCAGCTTGCCGCTGGTACGGACCGTCTCGCCACCCGCGCGCGGACGCACGCTATAGTGGTACGTCCCCCATTGGAAGGCATGGTCGCCGAGCACCTTGACCTCCTGAATGTCGAGCACTGATCAACGACAATTAAAATTGCCGGCCGACGACAATTAGATTTGCCGGTCCGCTGACCGCTGGCTTGGCGTGCAAGACTGACTGTTTTCCCCTAGGGAGGACGGTTGGTCACGGACGCGCAGGTACGGCGGTTGAGGAAGAAGCGGATGGACGGCAAGACCTTAGCAGCGGCCGCGGCAGCGGCCGGCATGTGCGAGCGGACGGCGCGGCGGTGGCAGGAAGGCCCGTTGCCGTCGGCGAGCAAACCCTCGCGGATGTGGCGGACCCGTCCGGATCCCTTCGCCGAGATCTGGGCATCCGACATCGTGCCGCGGCTGATGGGGGACGAGGACCGGCGGCTTCAGTCACTGACGCTGTTCGAGTGGCTGTGCGACCGGTATCCCGGCCGCTTTCAGCCCGGCCAGCTCCGGACCTTGCAGCGGCGGGTGCGGGACTGGCGGGCGCAGCACGGGCCCGACCAGGAGGCCTACTTTGAGCAGACGGCGGTGCCGGGCCGTGAAGGCGCGCTCGACTTCACCGACGCGAGCGATCTGGGCGTCACGATCCAGGGCGAGGCCTTCGCGCATCTGTTATTCGAGTGGGTACTCAGCTTCAGTGGCTGGACCTACGTCGCGTTGGCGGCGAGCGAGACGTTTGAAGCGCTGGTCGCCGGCCTGCAGGGCGCGGTGTGGACACTTGGGGCGGTGCCGGCCGTCGTCCGGCACGACAATTTGTCGGCCGCGACCCACGAGTTGAAGCGGAGCGGCGGGCGGCAGCTGACCGAGCGCTTCCGTGGGGTGCTCGATCATTACGGGCTGCGCTCGTCGCGGATTCAGCCCGGCGAGGCGCACGAAAATGGCCATGTCGAGCAAGCGCACTTCCGGACCAAGACCGCCCTTGAGCAAGCGTTGCTGCTGCGTGGTCACGCCGATTTCGCCGACGAAGCCAGCTACGAAGCGTTTGTCCGCGAGGTGATCGAGCGAAAGCGGAATGCGCCGGCGGCCCGCCGGCTCGCCGACGAGCGCCCGCATTTGCGCCCGCTGCCGGCGGCGCCCGTGCCGAATTACACGACATTCACCTGTATCGTGCGGCGCTGGAGCACGATCCGCGTGGGCAAGCGGACGTACTCGGTTCCATCGCGATTAATCGGCCACACGGTGGAAGCGCGGCAGCATCCCACGACGGTGGAGGTCCGCTATCGTGGCCAGGTCCTCGAGACCATGCCGCGGATCCGCGGCGACGTCGAGCACCGGATCGACTACCGCCACATCATTGGCAGCCTGGTGCGCAAGCCCGGGGCCTTTGCGCGGTATCGGTATCGCGAGGAGCTCTTTCCATCACTGACGTTTCGCGAGGCATACGACGCGCTGGGCCTCACGCACGGCGAGCGCGCCGATGTCGAGTATGTGCGGCTCCTGCATCTCGCCGCGACGACGGGCGAGCGCGAGGTCGAAGCCGTGCTCCGCGCGCACGTGGATGGCGGCCAGCCGTTCGATTACGCGCGCGTGCAGGCGATGGTCACGCCGAGGATGCCGCCGGTGCCCGCGATTCACCTCCCGGTGCCAGACCTCGCGCACTACGATGCGCTGCTGGTCGGAGGTGGCCGATGCTGACGTCCAGCACCCCACCCGCCACGGAGCGATTGACCACGCTCTTGACCACGTTCGGCGTGACGACGGCGGCCGAGGAAATCGTGCCGCGGCTGACGCAGGCCGGTCATCACGACGCCGTGCCGGTGTTGGTCGAGGTCTTCGACGCGGAGGCCGAGGCGCGGCGCCAGCGCCGGATTGCTCGGTTGCGCCGGGTCTCGCGACTTCCCCCGGGGAAAACCTTCGAGACGCTCGACACCGGGCGGCTGCCCCCGCCGATCGTGCACCGGCTGCAGGAGCTCGCCACCGGGGCGTTTCTCGCCACCGCCACCAATGTCCTGGCGTTCGGGTTGCCCGGCGTCGGCAAGAGTCACGCGCTCTGCGCCGTGGGTCACGCCCTGATCGAGGCGGACCACAGCGTGCTCTGTACGCCGGCCTACGCCGTCGTGCAGGAGCTGCTCAGTGCGAAGCGCGATTTGGATCTGCCGCGGGCGTTGCGGAAACTCGATCTCTTCGAGGTCATTCTGCTCGACGATCTCGGCTACGTGCAGCAAAGTCCCGAGGAAGCCGAGGTGCTTTTTACGCTGCTCGCCGAACGCTACGAGCGCCGCTCGGTCATGGTGACCAGCAATCTCGTGTTCAGCCAGTGGGATCGGATCTTCCGCGACCAGATGGCCACGGCCGCCGCAATCGACCGCCTGGTCCATCACGCTGTGCTGCTCGAGTTTGACGTCCCGAGCTTCCGCACGGATCGGTCTCGACCCACGGTGGCGTCGCCGGCGCCGCGGGTGAACCGACCCGGTCGATCGCCGGGCCCGTTGGTGCCCAAACGGCGCCGCTGATCCGCGCTCGAGGCCGATCGGATGACCACCGTCCCGAAAAACGACCGCGTAGGATGCTCCAGGAACGACGATCGGCGCGCCGCCCAGGGTCTGCTATCCCTGATTTCGAGTGCGCAGGGAGGTGAACGCGAAAATCGCACGCGGCTGTGGAAATGACGCTCCTGCGGAAATCACCAAACGATTTCCACAGGAGCTTGGAAATCTCGCACAGAACGCGAGATTCCCACATTCCCACAAGCCGATCACTCTCACTGACTGAACAGAAGAACAACGACGTGCGACCCGTCGCAGATCAACCGGCCGTTGGTGAGTCGCAGCCTCGGCCACACCGTGGACCGGCAAGAATAATTGTCGCCAACCGGCAAAAGTAATTGACGTCGATCAGAGCACCGACTCGAGTATCTCGACAGAACTCTCCGCTCCCCGAAATGCCTCCGCGATCGTGCTGCGCCCACGCAGTATGGGCCCCGCAGTTTGAAGCAACACGAAGTCATCCGTCCACTGCGACATCATCCCGGCGGTATCACCAGCCAGCGCGGCCTCTACGTCGCGCTGGTTGACAGCTTCGATCGCGCGCAGGTCGTCCTCAACAGAAGACAGATTTGACATAGAGCCTCCACGCGGGTGATTTCCTTAGCCGAAAAATGTCCGCATACGTCGAGAGT
>DATFSB010000461.1:0-2622 GCA_035262825.1 Gemmatimonadales bacterium
CGGACCTGTTCAATCTGTGGAAGCCGCTCGCGCCGGCGGGTGTGGCGGGGACCTGGGCGCCGGTCAAAGAGACGGGCCGCATCGCATGGTACTTCAACACCAACTATCCCTGGCTCGGCATGTTGTTCTGCGCGCCGATCATCGGCCTGTGGTATTGGTGCACCGACCAATACATCGTGCAGCGAGCGCTCGGGGCGAAGGACGAATCCACAGCACGACGTGGCAGCATCTTCGCCGCCTACCTCAAACTGCTGCCGGTTTTCATCTTCATCATCCCGGGGCTCATCGCGCTGGCGCTCGCCAAACAGGGCCTCGTTCCCGAGCTGGGGCAGATGGTCGATGCGCAGGGACACGTCATTCCGCAGGCGGCCCAGGCGGCTTTTCCGCTGATGGTAAAGCACCTGCTGCCCGCGGGCCTCCGCGGCATCGTCGTCGCCGGCCTCCTGGCGGCGCTGATGAGCTCGATGGCGGGCGCATTCAACGCCTCGTCCACGCTGTTCACGATGGACCTCTATCAGAAGTTCCGGCCGCAAGCGTCCCAACACCGGCTCGTGTGGGTTGGGCGAATCGCCACCGCTGCGATGGTGGTGATCAGCTTGCTGTGGATTCCCGTGATCCAGGGTGCGCGGGGATTGTACGACTACCTCCAGGGCGTGCAGGGCTACCTCGCGCCCCCGATCTTCACGGTGTTCGTCTTCGGCATCTTCAATCGCCGGTTGAACTCGAAAGGGTGCCTCGCCGCATTGCTCGTGGGCTTCGTCCTGGGGGTGTTCCGCCTTGCGGTGGACACGCCGGTGAGCCTGCACCTTCCGGGCTTCGCCGATGGATATGCGCCGGGCTCGTTTCTGTGGGTCGTCAACAACATCTACTTTCAGTACTACAGCCTCTTCATCTTCGTCGTCTCGGTCGTGGTGCTGGTCGGCGTGAGCTACGCGACGAAGGCACCTGCCCCCGAGCAGGTGGCGGGTCTCACGTATGCGACGGTGACGGCTCAGGACCGCGCCCGGTCCCGCAGCAGCTGGCGGGCCTCGGACGTCCTCGCTTCTGGTGTCGTGCTGCTGCTGATTCTCGCCGCCTACCTCTACTTCCGCGGATGACGGCGATCGGTCGCTCCGCCGGCGCCTGCCTCGTCCTCCTCGTCATCGGGAACGGGGCGGCGGCGCAGCGGGCGATTCTCGATTTCGACCGGGAGTGGCGATTCCATCTCGGCGACGTTTCCGGCGCCCAGGAAGGGACGTTCCTCGACTCGAGTTGGCGCACGCTCGACGTGCCGCACGACTGGAGCATCGAGGGGGCGTTCAGCGATACGAACCCCGCCGGGGCGGCCGGTGGCGCGCTGCCCGGCGGCATCGGCTGGTATCGCAAGACGTTCGCCGTTTCCGCCCGGGATTCCGGACGGCTGGTGTTCATCGAGTTCGACGGCGTGTACCGCAACAGTGAAGTCTGGATCAATGGCGAGTCGCTGGGGATGCGCCCGTACGGATACAGCTCGTTCCAATACGACCTGACACCCCATCTCCGATACGGTCCCGCCACGAACGTGATCGCCGTGCGGGTCGACAACTCGCGGCAGCCCAACTCACGCTGGTACTCCGGCTCCGGCATCTATCGGCACGTCCGCCTGGTGATGACGGACCGAGTGCACGTGGCTCACTGGGGCACCTACGTGACCACTCCGGCGGTGACGCCGCGGTCGGCGCAGGTCCAGATCCGCACCGCGGTGCGCAACGACTCTCCCGCACCGCGACGCGTCACCGTGCGCACGGTTGTCTACGACTCGGCGGGGAAGGTCGTCGCCACGTCATCGTCCACGGGCATGGTGCCGCGTGATTCCGTCACGGAGCTCACGCAGCAGCTGGTCGTGCAGCGGCCGACGCGCTGGTCGCTCGAGCGCCCGTATCTGTATCGCGCGGTCACCCGGGTCGCGTGCGGCGCCGCGGCATGTGACGAGTACACGACGCCGTTCGGGATCCGCAGCTTCGTATTCCGCGCCGATAGCGGGTTCTTTCTGAACGGCCGTCACCTCAAGGTTCGCGGCGTCTGTCTCCATCACGACCTGGGCGCGTTGGGGGCGGCGGTCTCGGACCGCGCGATCGAGCGGCAGCTCCAGATCATGAAGGAAATGGGCGTCAACGCGATCCGCACCTCGCACAACCCGCCCGCCCCGGAGCTGCTCGACCTCGCCGATCGCCTGGGGCTCATCGTCATGGACGAAGCGTTCGACATGTGGCGCAAGCAGAAAACCGACTACGACTACCATCTGGATTTCGACGCCTGGCACGAGCGCGATCTCTCCGACATGGTGCGGCGCGACCGCAATCATCCCAGCGTGTTCATCTGGAGTATCGGCAATGAGGTGATGGAGCAGTGGACCGACGGCGACTCCACCGCCGCGCCGCTGGCGCGCGAGTTGGCGGGCATCGTGCGCCGCCTCGACCCGACGCGGCCGATCACGTCGGCCAACAACAACGGCAGCTCGGGGAACCCTGTCTTTCACGCCGGCGCCCTCGACCTGCTGGGCCACAACTATCACCACGAGGCGTGGGCCAACTTCCCGACGCAGTTTCCTGGGGAAAAATTCATCATCACCGAGGCGATGTCGGCGCTCAACTCGCGCGGTGT
>DATFSB010000462.1:0-3224 GCA_035262825.1 Gemmatimonadales bacterium
CAGGCGCTGTACCGGGTCGGCCGGGAGGCCCTCTGGAACGCGGTGAAGCACGCCCGCGCCCGGCGCGTCGACGTCCGCCTGGAGGCTTATGGAGACTCGGTTGAGCTGGAGATCGCTGACGACGGTGTAGGGTTCGACCCCGACGGGAGCTTCCCCGGGCATCTGGGCCTGCGCTCCATGCACGAGCGCGCCATCGGGGCCGGCGGCTCGCTGGAGATCGTTAGTGCTCGCGGCGGGGGCACCCGAGTCGTGGTCAGAGTTCCGTCCGCGCCTCAGAGTCCTCCCCAGGGAGAGCGTACGTCACGCTCCGTTTCGCGACGACCGCGACGGGCTGCGTAGAGGCACCAACACCGGCAGCCCAGGGCGATAGATCAGCGGGCGGGTTGGGAGGCTGAACGCCAAAGAGCGTTACGCCCGGCCGGTGCCCGAGGGCGCCCATCGAACTGACGCCGAAGGCATCACGGCACACCAGAGGAAGCCTGCGATAATGTCCTAACGGAGATGCTGGCCGGCTGCGCTGTGGCTCGGTGCCACAGCTCCGCCCGTCGCAGGGCTACTTGGGAAGGGGGGAACGCCATGAGTTTCAAGCGTCGCTCGGGGTTCGTCGGGCTGGCAGGCGCTTTGCTTCTGACAATGTTGCCGCTGGGCGGTGCGGTGGACGGCCTCGCCTCTGGCGAGGGCGGCCTCGTCATCAAGTCGCTTTCGACGCACGCTGATCGAGTCAGCGGCGGGGATGTACTCGTCGAGATCGACACCATCGGGGCCGCCGCCGGGCGTCCGCGGGGTTCGATCGACCTCAACGGTCGGGACATCACGAGCGACTTTCATCCAGGTGCCTCGCCAGGGTCCCTCGTCGGCCTCGTCACCGGCCTCCGGACGGGCACGAACGTCCTGACGGCGCATGGGCGGGGTCGCTCTGCCCAGAACCTGACCATCACCAACTACCCGATCCAGGGCCCAATCAGCTCAGGCCCGCATGTCACACCGTTCATCTGCCAGACCGAGAGCTTCAAGCTTCCCGACGGCAACTTCTACGGTTCGCCGATCGACGCCGACTGCTCTGGCCCCAATAAGGTCACCTACCTCTACCGCCCGGTCGGCGGCACATCCCTGGTCCCCCTGCCCAGCACGACCACGCTTCCGGGCGACGTCGCGACGACCACCACGACGACCGGGGCAGTGGTGAAATTCGTGGTTCGCGTCGAGACGACCACCATCGACCGGGGGATCTATCAAAGCGCCATCCTTCACGACCCCACCAGCGATTCGACGCCGTCACCGTTCACGCCGCCCAAAGGCTGGAACAACCGCCTGATCGCAGTCGAGGGCTTCGGCTGCCCCGGCGGGTGGTACGTCCAGGGATCGAGCATAGGGAGCCTTGCATTCGGTGGAATGGACTTCTCGCTACTCAGCCTGGCGCGGCTCGGTGAAGGCTATGCGCTGTTCTCGAACACGCTGATGCACCCCTCCAACAACTGCAACGCTGTGCTCGAGGGAGAGGCGGCGATGATGAGCAAGGAGCACTTCATCGACACCTACGGTGTGCCTCGGTTCACGGTCAGCGCCGGTTGTTCCGGCGGCTCCTACGGCAGCATTCAGCTTGCCGACGCGCTGCCCGGGCTGTTCGACGGCGTGCTCATCGCGTGCACCTTCCCGGACCCGCTCTCGATTGCACTCTCGGGCTCAGACGGCCGCCTTCTGACCCACTACTTCAACGTCGTAAGGCCGGGCGAGTTCACGGACGCTCAACAGGTTGCTGTCTCCGGCTACAAGGGCAAGGTGGCGTTCATCGACGCAGCCCGCCAGTCTGGGCGGACTGACCCGGTTCCGAACCGCGTCGACAGTATCCCTGGGTACGTGTCTGCGCCATTCAACCCGGCGGTCCCGGTCTCCCTACGCTATGACCCGGTGAGCAACCCGAACGGCGCTCGAGGAACTGTCTACGACGCCGCACACAATGTTTACGGCGTCGACCCGGTGACTGGGTTCGCCCTGCGACCTTTCGACAACGTCGGCGTCCAGTACGGACTGGAGGCTCTCCAGGCGGGCGTCATCACACCCGAGCAGTTTCTCGACCTCAACGCGGCCATCGGCGGCTATGACCAGGACGCGAACTATGTGGCCGGTCGAACCACGGGCGACGTCGATGCAATTCATCGGGCCTTCGAGAGCGGTCTCGAGTTCTCGGGCAGTGGCGGGGCGGGTTCGATCCCGGTCTTCGACATCTCGGGCATCTACAACGACGACTCGGGTTACCACTACCAGTGGTTTCACTTCGCGACCCGTGACCGCATCGCCCAGGCAAATGGGAATCCGGACAACGAGGTGATGTGGCGGGGTGCCGTCCCCTTCAACCAGGCCTGGACGACATTCATCGACTGGGTCGGGCGAGTCGCCGATGACGCGTCGCCGAAGCGCCAGCGTGAAAAGGTCATCGCCGATCGGCCGGCGAGCGCGGTCGACGGCTGCTGGCCCAGCGCAAGCCAGTTCATCGCGGAGCCGCAAGCTTTCGGGAGTACTCCCAACACGACCTGCAACGCACTGCTTCCGTCATTCGCGTTTCCCCGCTTCGTGGCCGGAGGTCCGCTGGCCGCAGACATCCTGAAGTGTCAACTCAAGCCGGTGCAGCCGACCGAGTATCCGGGCTTCACCAGGGCAGACCTGGCGCGGCTGAAGACGATCTTCCCGAGCGGCGTATGTGAGTGGTCCAAGCGCGGCCTCGGCAGCGCGTCGGTGGTTCCCTGGGCCTCCTTCGGACCCGCCCCGCAGAACCTTGTGTTCGACGTCACGAAGAGTCCTTAGGTGGTGCAGATCGGCTGAACGGTGGAGGCCCGACGAAGGCGGCCAGCGTCCAGTCTCAAGTCGAGACTTGCTCAGGTGTTCGGGTCTGACACGAGATCGCGGAGCTGCTCGCGGAGCCACCCATACGCAGGGTCGTTCGTTCCCCGCGGGTTCCAGACCATGTCGATCCTTAGACCGGGGAGGCGCAGCGGACACCGCACGATACGAACGAGGCCTTCTGCACTGAGCGACCGGGCGAGTCGTCCCTGCAGGATGGAGACCATCTGCGTGCCGCGCATGACGAACGGTATCTCCAGGAAGTCCGACACGGTCGCCACCACGCGCCGATCGGGTATCGCCGCGCGCAGGGCCAGCTCGGCCGCTGTGGACAACCCGCTCATGTCGAACGTGACGTGCGGGAGGCGTGCGAGATCAGCGAGCTG
>DATFSB010000463.1:0-5728 GCA_035262825.1 Gemmatimonadales bacterium
GAGACCGGCGCCGCTTCGACCAGCCGGATCAACTCCCCGACATGGCGACCGTGTGGCTGATCGGGAATCGCGAATTCCACCTGCTTACACGTCACACCGGCGCGGCGGGCGTCCCGGATCGAAACCTCGACCGCGCTGAGGCCAAGCCGTCCAGGCAGCTCCTGCAGCCATGATTCCGGTACCCCGAGCGACAGCAGGGCGCCCAGCGTCATGTCGCCACTGATGCCGGCGAAGGGGTCGATTACGGCAATGGGCATAGCTCGAAGTGCGCAAATATAAACGGCTTAGGTGCGATACAGCCACCCGGCGCCGGTATTGAAGAGAACCACCGTTTCGTGCCGCTGGAGTGCCCCGGCAGTCAGGAGCCCCTGCGCCGCCGCGAGCGTCGCTCCTCCTTCGGGAGCGGCGTCAATCCCGGCTTCCACCTGCAGCTCTCGGGCGGCGTCCATGAGCGCAGCGTCGGACACCGCGATCGCCCCTCCGTGACTCTCCCGCAGGGCTTTGAGCATGAGGCGATCGCCCAGCGGACCGGGAACCCGAAGACCTGCTGCGACGGTCGTGGGATCCGGCCAGGGCGTGCAATGGTCGGCACCCGTTTCGAAGGCGCGAATCACCGGAGCGCACCCCGCCGCCTGCACCGAGTAGAGGCGCGGCAGCGACCCGTTGATCCATCCCGCCCGGCTCAGCTCGTCGAACGCCTTCCACATACCGATCAACCCCGTGCCTCCTCCCGTGGGGTACACGATCGCCTCCGGGAGGTGCCAGTCGAGCTGTTCCGCAAGCTCGAGCCCCAGGGTCTTCTTCCCTTCGATGCGATACGGCTCCCGCAGTGTCGAGACGTCGACCGCGCCATGCTCGGCGGCGTAGGCGCGTGCCGCTTTGCCGCAATCCCCGATGTGACCGGGGACGAGCGCGAGCTCCGCTCCATACGAACGGATCTGCGAGAGAATCGTACGGGGGGTCGTCTCCGGCGCGTAGATGCGTGCCGTCAGTCCGGCGCGGGCGGCATAAGCAGCGAGCGCCACGCCGGCATTTCCAGCCGTCGGCACCACGAACGCCTTCGCCCCGGCGGCGCTCGCTCGCGTCACGGCCGCGGCAAGTCCCCGTGCTTTGAACGAGCCGGTGGGATTCACCGACTCGTCCTTCACGAGCAGCCGCCCGAAACCGTAGCGCCCGGCGAGCCGCGGCGCATCGAGCAGCGGCGTTCCGCCTTCACCGAGAGAAATCGCCTGTTGCCCGGGCTCGAGCGGCAGCCACTCGCGGTAGCGCCACATCGTCCACGGACGTTCCGCCAGCGCTCGCTTTATTGCGGCGGCAGGCGTCGAGGGATAGCGAACGAGATACGGCGCGCCGCATCGGTCGCACACACCGGGCAAGCCCTCCGCGGAACGTTGTGCGCCGCACGACGAGCACTCGAGCGACCAGGCGAGCGTCAGGTCGCGCTCAGCCGGTCGAGAATCCGCTCGGCGAGGGTGCGCGAGAACCCCGGCAGCGAGGCGATCTCTTCGCGCGTTGCCGTGCGTACCCCCGCCACCGAACCGAACCGCTCCAGCAGCCTGCGGCGGCGATTCGGCCCCACGCCGGGAATGGTGAGCAGCTGGGACGTGATCGTGCGGCGCGAGCGTCGCTGCCGGGAGTAGGTCACAGCGAAGCGATGGGCCTCGTCGCGCGCACGCTGTAACAGCTTCAGCGAAGGGCTGCGTCGCGACAATCGCAGTGGCGCTTCGCGATCGGGGAGGTAGACGTCCTCTTCGCGCTTGGCGAGACTGGCGAACGGAACTGTGGCGGCCCCCACTGCCGCAGCGGCCGTCACGGCCGCACCCAGCTGACCCTTCCCGCCGTCGATCACGATGAGGTCCGGAAGGGGACGCTGCTCGTCGATGCGGCGACGCAGGAATCGCGTCACCACTTCCCCCACCGCCGCGAAATCGTCCTGTTGGGCTCCGCGGATGCGGTAGCGTCGATACTCGGCCTTTTTAGGCCGGCCGGCCTCGAACCACACCAGCGAGCCGACCGTGTCTCTGCCCTGATTCGTCGAGATGTCGATGCATACGAACGAGCGCGGGACTTTCGCGAGTCCGAGGTCGCGCCCGAGCGCATACACGGGGTCGGCCGCGCGCTCCTCCACATCGAACGACTCGAGCAACAGGCTTTCCAGCAGATGGCGGGCGTTGTGCTCGGCCAGCTCGACGAGCTTCGCGTTCGTGCCCCGCTGCGGCACCGCCCACTCGTTGTCGGGCGCGAGCGTCTGCAGGCTGCCCAGGTCTTCGGGAACGAACGGCAGCAGGACCCGCCGCGCCCGCGCCTCGAGCGGCAGGTAGAACCGCACCAGGAACGCCGCCAGCACCTCCGCCTCGGCCTCCCCACCCGCTCGCTCCAGAAAGCGATGCTCGCGCGCGATCAGCCGGCCGTCCCGGATGCGCAGGATGACACCGCACGCGTCGTCGCCGTCCCGCGCCAGCCCGATCGCGTCGGCATCACCGCCGCCGACCAGCTCGACCGCCTGTGGCTTCTCGACTTGCTCCAGCCACTGCAGGGCGTCGCGCAGCTGCGCCGCCCGCTCGAAATCCAGGTCTCCCGACGCCTGCTGCATCCGCTCTCGCAGCCGCGTCCGCACTTCGAGCGTCTTCCCCTCCAGGAACAACAACACGTCCTCGATCATGCGGCGGTAGTCGGCTTGCGTCTGGTAGCCGACGCACGGAGCCTTGCAGCGCTCGATGTGATAATCGAGACAGGGCCGGTCCGGGGCGTCGCCGGGGAGATCGTAGTGGCAGCTGCGGACGGTAAACAGGCGGCGGATGATGCTGAGCGTCTGGCGCAGCGTCCCGACGTCGGTGTAGGGACCGAAGTAGCGCGCCCCTTCGAGCTGGATGCGTCGCACCACCAGGACGCGCGGGAACGGCTCGCCGAGCGTGACGGCGATGCGGGGATAACTCTTGTCGTCCCGCAGTCGGATGTTGAAGCGCGGCTGGTGCTCCTTGATGAGGTTGTTCTCGAGCAACAGCGCCTGCGCTTCATTGGGGACGAGAATCGTTTCCAGGTCGGCGATCTGCGCCGCCAGCGCCGATCGCTCCGGGGTGTCCTGGTGATCGGGAGCGAAGTACTGTGGCACCCGGGAGCGCAGACTCTTCGCTTTCCCGACGTACAGCACTTCGCCGGCGGCGTTCTTCCACAGATACACGCCGGGCCGGTCGGGGAGCGACGCGAGTTTTCGAGCAATCAGCGCAGGGACGTCCATAGGCGGGTGGCGTCGGGGTGTCGCAGAGCGAACGTCACAGCGGCGTACGTCACACCAAAGCTACCAAGGGCGAGAAGGGCCAGCGGAATCGGCCCCAGGCCGGCGCCGAGGCGGGCCGCGACCACACCGGCCGCGCCCGACAGCAGCGCAGCCACGATGCTGATACCGAACGCCCGCCAGTCCGCGGAACCCAGCACCCGCCCGATGCGGATATCGAGGTCCTTGAGGTGCAGCACGACGTTCAGCGTCTGCCCGAGCGAGGACCCGAGGGCGATCCCCGCGGGTCCGTTGAACATCCGCATGAACACGTACGCCAGGACGCTCGAGACGACCAGCGAGAACGACGCGATCTTCACCGGTGTCTTGGTGTCGCGCAGCGCATAGAATCCCGATGCGAAGAGCTTCACCGTCGATTGACCCAGCAACCCGACGCCGTATGCCGACAGCACGCCGCCCACCACCGCGGTGTCGGAGTCGCTGAACCGGCCGGTTTGGAACAACGCGCCCACGATGACCGGGCCGAGCGCGGCGAACGCCACGGCCGACGGCAGGACGAAAAAGGTGATGCGCCGGAACCCGGTCGCGATCCGGGTCCGCAGCTGCTCGTTGGGGGTCGCCGCAGCCGCGTCGCGCGACAGGTCGGGCAACGACGCCGCCGCGACCGAGGTCCCGAACAGACTCACCGGCAGGATCTGGATCAGCTGCGCGTACACGAGACTCGACACGCCGCCCTGTCCCGCCAGCGATCCCAGGAACGTGTCCACCAGGGACGCGATCTGCGCCACCCCTGCCCCGAGCACCAGCGGCCCCCAGGCCACGAGCACCGAGCGCACGCCCTCCGGCGCCGTACTGAACCGCAGCGCGATGCCATGCAGCAGGCGCCAGCACGCCGGCACCTGAACGCCGACCTGCAGCAGGCTGCCGGCGACGGTGCCCCAGGCGAGCGCCAGCGCCAGGCGGTACAGTTGTTGGTCGAGGGGCAGTGTGGGGCTGACGAGCCAGGTGGCGGCCCCGACGAGCGCCGCAATCCCCGCGACGTTCCACAATGCCGGCGCCGCGTACGACAGGAAAAAGCGCCGATGCGTGTTGAGGATGCCGAGGCACCACGCCGAGCACACCATAACGCCGGACATCGGGAACAGCAGGCGCATCAGCGTCACCGCGATCGCCCGCGTTTCCGGAGCGAGCCCCGGCGCGAGCAGCGTGGTCAGCGGGGCCGCGAACACGATGCCGATCACGGCCAGCGTCCCCGTCGCGAGCAGCAACAACCCTGCGATCGCGCCGGCGAGGGCGCGCCCAGCTTCCTCGTCGCGCTCGTTCAGCGATGCGTAGACCGGGATGAACGACGCCGAGAGGGTGCCCTCTCCCAGCAGATTGCGAATGGCGTTGGGGATGCGCAGCGCGACGCGGAATGCGTCGGCGACGGCGCCGTTGCCCAGATAATGCGCGGTGACGCGCTCGCGCAGGTAGCCAAGGACGCGTGTGACGAAGATGCCAGCTGCCACTTCGACGGCGTGGCGGGCGCCGCCACCTCCGTGCTGGGTCGTCAGCTGCTGCTCGATCCGGACTTCGGCTTTTCGAGCAGGCGCTGGACGAACTGCACCTCGTCCTTCATGGCGGCGAGCGAGCGGTGCAGCTCCTCCATCTCCCCTTCGAGCAGATCGACTTTGCGGTGCAGGTCCTGCACTTCGACGTTCTCCCCGCTGCCGCCCTCGAGTCGGCGCGCCATCGAGCGCCCCAGCGGAGAATCGACGAGAATCGCGACGATGGGAATCATCAGAGCAACGAACACCAGCGCGACGATGGCAATCCCAAGCATGCCAGCAACCTACGAGGCCGCCGCCCAGCGCGCCACTTCATCGGCGAGCGCTGTGAGCAGCGGAGGTCCGTAACGGATCGCCATCGACGCATAGGTGAGCACGCGCTCCTGCGGCCGTCCGCTCGGGAACAATGCCGCCCGCGCCCGCGCCAGCTGTCCCACCAGCGTTTCGTTGGTCCGCTTCAGGGCCGCGACGATCTTTTTCTCGATTTCGTGCATGCCCCCCAACGCCGCGTTGCGCGCCGATTCCACCGATCGCTCAAGCGTCGGGTCGACGCGGCGTGCGCCGTCGGACACACGACCGTAGGCGCTGCGAATCTCCTCCTTCAGACTTTCGAGCGTCTCGGCGACCTCGGGAGGGAGCTGATCGCGCACCAGCCGACCCTCCACAGCTCCTGGCGGGCCGGCGAAGTCGTCCATTTTGAGGCCGTGCTTCTCAACCACCTTGTCGACCCTGCTCTCCACCAGTGTCCCCGACCACCGCGGCAGCGCCGTCTGAGGCGACACCGCAAGCGCGCGATACAGCGGCGCCGCGCTCGGGAAGTAGTCCAGCTCGCCCGGACCGGCCATGTAGGCGACGGTCGGCAGGAGGGCCGCTTCGATCACCGGCCTGAGCAGCACGTTCGGCGACAGCCGCTCCGGGCTTTCGCCCGCGATGCGCTCCAGCTCGG
>DATFSB010000464.1:0-2734 GCA_035262825.1 Gemmatimonadales bacterium
GGCCTTGCGCGCCGTGTACTCCGCCAGGTTGCCCATGTGCTGGTTGGAGAACGAGTCCCACAATCCGTCGTGGATCATGCCGTCCACGAGCGACTGGTTGCCGGCCTTGATCCCGCCGCGCATTCCATAGACGTAGTACGGGGCGTTCGACATCGATTCCATGCCGCCCGCCACGATGCACTGAGCGTCGCCCGCCTTCACTGCCTGCGCCGCGAGCATCACCGCCTTGAGCCCCGAGCCACACACCTTGTTCACGGTGAGGCTGGGGATGGTTCCCGGGAGGCCGGCGTGGATCGCCGCCTGGCGCGCCGGCGCCTGCCCCTCGCCGCCCTGCAGCACGTTGCCGAGGATGACTTCGTCGACCGTCTCATCGCCGACCCCCGCGCGCCGCACCGCTTCGCGTACGATCAGCGCCCCGAGCTTCGGGGCCGGGAGAGGAGACAGACCGCCTAAAAACCGCCCGATCGGGGTGCGGCAGGCGCTGAGGATGACTGGCGTCGTGCTGTCAGCGGACATCTAGCCTCCACGATTGCGGATTTCGGATTGCGGATTGCATGGCTGGAGCCATCCCTCTTCAATCCGCAATCCGCAATCGCCAATCCGCAATCAAACTAATGAAGTCAAGGACCGCGTGGAAACCTCCCGCCGGAGGCGCTCCACGAAGTCGGCGAGGGGGATCACTTCCTGCTTCTTCCCCGCGCCCCGCGCGCGGACGGCGACGGTGCCGTTGTCGGCCTCGCGCTGACCCACTACGGCCAGGTAGGGCACTTTCATCAGCTCGCCGTCGCGCACGCGATAGTTCAGCGTGTCGTTGCGATCGTCCAGGTGGACCCGCAGTCCGGCTTCGGTCAGCGTCTCCGCCACACGGCGTGCCGCCTCGAGCTGGCCGTCGGAAATCGGCAGCACGCGCACCTGCTCCGGCGACAGCCACAGCGGGAACGCGCCGGCGAAGTGCTCGATCAGGAACCCGACGAATCGCTCGAGCGTCCCGTAGATCGCGCGATGGATCATCACGGGACGGTGCGCCGTGTTGTCCGCACCCGTGTACTCGAGCCGGAAGCGCTCGGGCAGCTCGTAGTCGAGCTGAATCGTCGCCCCCTGCCACTCGCGGCCGATCGCGTCGTTGAACTTCACGTCGACCTTGGGACCGTAGAACGCCCCGCCGCCGTGGTCGATGCGGTAGGTGAGCCCGCGCCGCTTCAACGCCTCCTCGAGCCCCCGCTCGGCGACGTCCCACATCGCGTCGTCCCCCAGTTTTTTCAGAGGACGCGTCGCGAGATCGAGCCGGTAGGTGAGCCCGAACGTCTTGCCGAGCACCAGATCGACGATGTCCAGCAGCGCGAAGATCTCGTCGGTGATCTGATCCTCGCGCAGGAAGATGTGGGCATCGTCCATCGACAGCCCGCGGACGCGCAGCATGCCGTGCAACGTCCCCGAGCGCTCGTTGCGGTACACATTGGCGATTTCGGCGAGCCGGATCGGCAGGTCGCGGTAGCTGCGCTGCTGCGAGGCGTAGACGAGGATGTGCATCGGGCAATTCATCGGCTTCACCCGATACTTCACTTCTTCCGACTCGCCCTCTCCCGCCGCCATCGGCGGGAACTGGTTCTCCGCGTATAACGGCAGGTGGCCCGAGCGCAGAAACAGCTGCTCGCGCGTCACGTGCGGCGTATACACCAGCTGGTAGCCGCGCGCCAGGACGACGTCCTCGATGAAGCGGCGCAGCTGGAAGTTGACCATCGCACCCTTGGGGTGCCAGAAGATCAACCCCGGCCCGACATCCTCCTGAATCGAGAACAGGTCGAGCTGCTTGCCGATGACGCGGTGATCGCGCTTGCGCGCCTCCTCGAGCCGCCGCAGATAGGCTTCGAGGTCGTCCTTCGTGAACCACGCCGTGCCGTAGATGCGCTGCAGCATCTGGCGCCGCTCATCGCCGCGCCAGTACGCCCCTGCTCCGTGCAGCAGCTTGAAGTGCTTCACTTTCCCCGTGCTCGCCACGTGAGGGCCGCGGCACAGGTCGACGAACGGCCCGTCGGTGTAGACCGAGATCACTTCGTCGGGACCGAGATCGTCGATACGCTCGAGCTTCAGCGGATCGTCCTTGAAGCGCCGCTTCGCTTCGTCGCGGGAGACCTCCTCGCGCACGAACGGATGATCCGCCCCCACCACCTCTACCATCTTCCGTTCAATCGCTTCCAAGTCCTCCGGCCCGAAGGGCCGTTCTACCTCGAAGTCGTAGTAGAAGCCGTCCTCGATCGGCGGACCGAAGCCGATGGCAGCTTTGGGGAACAGCTGCCGCACCGCCGTCGCCAGGATGTGCGCCGCCGAATGGCGCAGGACGTCGAGCGCCTGCGGGTCCTTGTCGGTCAGGATCGCGACCGCCGCCCCGTCGGGAAGCGGGCGGGCGAGATCGCGTACCTCGCCGTTCACGCGCGCGGCGATCGCCGCCTTGGCGAGCCCCGGCCCGATCGCGGCCGCGAGGTCGCGTGCCGTGGTACCGGCAGGCAGGACCCGGGTACTCCCGTCCGGGAGGGTGATGGTCAGTTCGTTGGCCACGGTCAGCGCGTGGTGTCGGTTTCGACGGTCGGCTCGGCCGAGCCGAAGGACGGAAGCCGCGTGCCGCTCCGGAAATACAAGACGATCCCGCCCACGAGCAGCAGCGCCAGCACCAGCCAGCGCGCGAGGCGGATCGAGGAGATGACGTTGGGCTCGTCAGGCATGGGGGAATTCTACA
>DATFSB010000465.1:0-7877 GCA_035262825.1 Gemmatimonadales bacterium
CGACGGCGGCACGCGGAACCCGACTTTCGACGCCGGCCCGACCGTGATGTTGAACGAGGTGGACGTCGTCCCGGTGAGACCGCTGGCGGTCGCCGTCAGGGTGTATCCCGTTCCCGCGCTGTCGACGCTCAGGTCGTCGAATGTGGCGACTCCACCGGACGCCGATCGGGGAATCGTTCCGGACAGGGTCGCCGCATTGTCATTCGTGCCGAACGCGAGCGAGATCGAATTGCCGGCCCCCGTCACCAGGTTCCCGCCGGCGTCGAGGACCTCGACCTGGACATTGGCGAGGGTCGCGCCGCCCGTCGTTCCAGTCGGTTGCGTGAGGAATGCCAGCTGCGTCGCGGACCCGGCCACGATATTGAACGCACTCGAGCTGGCCCCCGAAAGGCCCGTCGCCGAAGCGCCCAGGGTGTACCCGCTGCCGATCTTGTCGATATGCAGATTCGCAAACGTCGCGACCCCCGCCACAGCAGATGCGCTCAGGGTTCCCGTGAGCGTCCCGCCAACAGGATTGTTCGCGATCGCTATCGACACCGATCCCGTGAAGTCGGTATCGGTATTCCCCTGCGCATCACGCGCCGTGACCTTGACGGAGGGAGCAATTGCGGCCGTCGCAGCCGTTTGCGTGGGCTGCTGCGTAAAGGCCAGCGTCGTCGCCGGACCCGGGGTGATGGTGAACGCGGGGCTCGTGTCGGGCGTCATTCCACTCGCGCTGGCTCGCATCGTGTACCCACCGCCCGCCACGTTGATGCTGAGATTGTTGAACGTGGCCACACCCGCAATGGCGGAGCGGGTCTTTGTCCCGGACAAGGTCCCGCCGCTCGGATTCGCGGCCAGGGCAACGGTGACGTTGTTCGTCGCCGTCGCGACACGGTTACCGAAAGCGTCAAGAATCTCGGCCTGGACCCCGGGCGTGATCAGAGCGCCTGCGTCCGTCGTGCTCGGATCCACGAAGAACGCGACGTGTGATGCGGCAGCCGGGGTGATGTCGAAGTCGCCCGAGACGCCCCCCGTGAGCCCGGTGGCCGAAGCGGCCAGCGTGTACCCCGTACCGCTCTTGTTGATGCTCAGTGTCGAGAACGACGCCACGCCGGCGACCGCCGATCCCGTGGCGGTTCCGGAGAGGGTCCCGCCGCCCGGATTGTCGAGTATGGCGACCGTCACGCTCGTCGTCGCACTCGTCACCCGATTACCGATCGCGTCTTCCACCTCGACTTTCACGGTGGGCGCGATCGACACCCCGGCCACGGCAGTGGACGGCTCGACGATGAAGGCGAGGTGGTCGGCCGCTCCCGAGGCAATGGTGAACGGGGTCGAAGTCGCGGTCGTCAGCCCGGTCGCAGTCGCCTGCAGTGTGTAGCCGGTCCCCGCCTTGTCGACGCTGAGATTGGAGAACTGCGCGATGCCACCCGACGCCGCGGCGGTGAGCGTCCCCGACAGTTGTCCCCCGACGGGGTTCGCGCCGATTGCGATCGTGACGGTGTTGGTAGCGGTCGTCACCAGATTGCCGCCGGAGTCCTGAACTGCCACCTTCACGGCGGGAGTGATGAACGCGCCGGCAGCCGTGTTCGAGGGCTGTACGGAGAACGCCAGCCCGGCGGGGTTGCCGACCAGGATCGTGAAGGTCTGGCTCGTGCCCTGCACAAGCGCACCGGATGTCGCCACCAGGGTGTACCCAGCCGCCGTCTCGTCGATTCTCAAGTTCGAGAAAGTGGCGACGCCGGTATCCGCCACCGCCGCCAGCGTTCCCGTCAGCGACCCGCCGACCGGATTGGTTCCGATCGCCATCGAGACGGTGCCGGTGAACCCCGTTGCCCGGTTCCCGAAGGCGTCGCGCGCCGTCACCTGCACGGCCGGCGCGATGGCCCGCATTGCCACGGTCGTGGAAGGCTGAACGGTAAAGGCGAGCGACGCCGCCGCCGCCGGCGTAACGGCGACGGTGTCGGTCTGAGTCACCAGTGTGGCACCGATCGTCGCCGAGACGATCTTGGCCCCGACCGCGGTCGAGCTGAGGTGTCCCGTCGCTATTCCGTTGGCGTCGGTCGTACCCGTCGGCTGCGTCACCGTGTTTCCCGCGCCCGTGGCCGCGAGGACGACGCTCGCCCCCGCCACGGGATTCCCGAAGGCGTCCTTCGCCGTCACGGTGATCGTGGCGCTGCTCGAGCCGCTGCTCGCGGTGATGTTCGCGGGCGCGGCTACCACCGTCGAAGTCGTGGCAGACACCCCACCCGACGTGATGGCGAACGCCGCCGAGGTGTCAGGCACCAGACCTGACGCGGTGGCGACGAGCGTGTACCCGACGCCGGACTTGGAGATGGTCAGGTCGGCGAAGGGCGCGATGCCGCTCACCGCCGCCACGGGGTTCGTTCCCGACAACACGCCGCCGCCGGGGTTCGCGCCGATCGCCAGCGTTATGCTGTTGGTCGCTGTGGAAACCAGATTGCCGCCGGCGTCCTGCACCGCCACCTGGATTGCAGGAGTGATGGCTGCGCCGGCCTGGGTTGCCGACGGCTGAACGACGAAACCCAGCTTCGTTGCTGGTCCAACCGCGATCGCGAACGCCTGACTCGTGCCGTCGGAGAGCGCCCCGGAGCTGGCGACGAGCGTGTAGCCCGCTCCGGCTTTGTCGAGACTCAGGCCTGGGAACGTCGCGACACCCGTGTCCGCGGTCGCGACCACCGTGCCCGCCAAGGTGCCGCCGCCCGGGTTGGCACCGATCGCGATCGTGACGCTCCCCGTGAATCCGGTCGCCCGATTTCCGAATGCGTCGTTCGCCGTGACCTGAACGGCGGGGGTGATCGGGCTCGTGGCATTCGTCGTCGATGGTTGCACCGTGAAGCCGAGCGAAGCGGCAGCGGCAGGCGTGACGGTGACCGTTGCCGTTTGCGTCGCGAGCACGCCGGCCACCGTCGCCGACACCACCTTCGGACCAATAGCGGTCGCGCTGATCGAACCGGTGGCGACGCCGTTCGCGTCAGTCGGTCCGCCGGGCTGCGTCAGGGTATAGCCCGTTCCCGTTGCCGCGAGTGACACGGTCGCTCCAGGGACCGGATCCCCCAACGCATCCAACGCCGTGACGGTGATGGTCGCCGAGCTCGATCCGTTGCTGGCGATAATGGTGGTGGGCGCGGCGACGACCGTGGAAGCGGCAGACACATTGCCGGGGTCGACCGTGAATGGCGCCGTCGTGTCTCCGGTGAGCCCCGACGCGGATGTCACGAGGGTGTACCCGGTGCCGCTCTTCGAGATGGTCAGATCCGAAAAGGTCGCTACCCCGCTCAGCGCCGTCACTGGGGACGTGCCCGACAGTGTGCCACCGGCAGGATGCGCACCAAGCGAAACGGCCACGCTGCCGGCATACCCGGTTGCCACGTTGCCGAACGTGTCGCTCGCGCTCACCTGAACCGTCATCGGCTGTCCCGCGACCGGATTCGGCAGCCCCGTGGGCTGCACCGTGAATGCGAGGTGCTTCGCGGCAGCCGCTGAGCAATTGAACGTCGTGCTGGTGGAGCCGGTCAGAGCGCCGGCGGCTGCCTGGATCGCGTATCCAGATCCGCTCTTGTCGATGTGCAGCCCCGCGAAGCTCGCCACTCCAGCAACCGCCGCAACGCTCGTCGTGCCACCCAGGACGGCTCCCGAGCCGCTCGGCGCAAGGGAAAGCGCTACGTTGCCGGAGAAACTTGGCGTCGCGTTGCCGAGGGAGTCGCGCACCTGGATCTGGACGGCGGGAGCCATGGTCACGCCAGCGACCACATCGGTCGGTTGAACGACAAACGCAAGCTGGGCGGGAGGCGCTGGCACAATGACGAAGGTGCCGCTCGTCGCGATGGTCAGTGAACCCGATGACGCGCGAAAGGTGTAGCCCGAGCCGGTGCGGTTCAGCCGCAAATCGGAAAACGTCGCCACCCCGCCTACGGCGCCACGGGTGAGCGTTCCCGATAACGTCGCTGCACCCGGGTTCGTCGCCAACGCAACCGTGATCGTCCCGGAGAAGGAGGTGACCACCGCACCGCCGTCGTCGAGGGCGGTCACCTGAATCCCGGGCGTGATCACGACCCCGGCTGTCGCCCCACTGGGCTGGCCGGTGAAAACGAGACGGGTCGCCACTGGACCCGTCCCCATGTGGTCCGATGAGCACGCGATCGTCCCGAGGGCGACAGCGAGCATCGCTCGACGCATGCGTTTCTTCATGTAAATGTCGTTATCACAGCAAGTTCCAGACCAACCGAGGCCCCCGCACCGGCGGGCCCTTCAGCATAAATTCCGACCCGCCAAAAGGATAGGACGGCGGTCACATATCACGTCCCGGGGAGGGCGATTTTGAGCCGGACTACACTCGCTAGGGTCGTTCTCCTGCTTGCCCTGGCCTGCATCCTCGGGGCGACCCTCGCCCCTGCGGGGACGGAGTTCCAACCCGATTTCGTGAGCTGCATCATCTGCGGCGCTCGGGGCTGGGCTGATGCGGTCGCCAACGTGCTGCTCTACGCCCCGCTGGGTGTTGCCTTATTCTGGAATGGGCGCGTCGGACGGCGCGCCGTGGGCGCGGCATTCCTGCTGTCCGCCTGCATCGAGCTCACGCAGACGTTCATCCCGGGTCGCGATCCGAGTATCGCCGACGTCACGTTCAACACCCTGGGGGCGGCCGTCGGGCAGCTCGCCGCCCTTCTGGCGCGACGCTGGCTCGTTCCCAGCGACTCGAGTGCGGCGCGGGCTTCACTCGCCGGTGCTGTGCTGGCGGCCGGGGTGTTCGCCGTGACCGGTTACCTCCTGGCACCGGAGTATCCCGGCTCGGCGCTCAGCGTTTGGTACGTCCCCGCACTGCCGGAAATGCCATGGTATCACGCCCGCGTGCTGGCGACGCGGCTCGGTGGCGTGCCGCTGCACCCGGGCTCACCCGGTATCCAGTGGGGTGACATGCTGCGCTCGGGCGAGCCGCTGTTCGCGACGGCGCTGGCGGGGCCGCGTGTGCCCGCCCTTGCCCCGCTCATCGTGTTCGAAGACGAACACGCGAATCTGTTCTATCTGGTCGGCCCCGATCGGAACGACTTGGTCGTTCGCATTCAAATGCGCGGCACCGCCAGGTGGGGCCTCGACCAACCCGACATCCGGCTCCGGGATGCCCTGGCCGCGAGCGCGCCAGGAGACACGCTGCGCATCGGTATCCATCGACGCGGCGCCGAGTGGTGCCTGTCGTTGAATCAGCTGCAGCGCTGCGGCCTGGGATTTACGGTGGGCGAGGCGTGGGCCTTGGTGATGTATCTTCGGCACTGGCCGCCCTGGTCCCATGCGCTGCTCGGCGCGATGTGGATCGGCGGTTGGGCGCTGCCGATCGGCCTCTGGACGCGGCGGCGTCTCGAGAGCGCGCTCGCGCCCGCTCTTTTTGGCGCGGCGCTCGCCGTTGCCCCTCCACTCGTCGGCCTGGCCGGGACGCTGCCCGTCGAGTGGTGTGGAGCCGGGCTGGGTTGGGGGGCGGGGCTCGCGCTGCAGGCGCTGCTGCGCCGCAGCTGGTCGCTCAGCGAGACGGGCTCGTAAGCAGAAACACGTCGAACTCCGGCGCGGTCTTGGGCGGTGTCCGAGTGACCCGCCCGATGGGAGCCGGCGGCGTCACCCCCGTCATGGGAACGGCGATCATGCCCCCCTGATACACACCGCTCGCGACCGGCGCGCCGAACACCGACTGTACGTTGCGTACTTCGTAACGATCCCCCGGCTTGAGGACGCCCGAGACGTCGACTGCGACCGACGGTCCGCCGGCCCAGTTATACACGATGATGTGCGCCCGTCCCGGCTCGTAGCGATTGGGCCGGACGAAGACCTTCGAGGCTTTCGGCGGCTCGGGCAGGACAGCATCGCGGCTCCCCAGCCCGCTGGCGCGCTTCCAGTCGTCCCATTCGTACGCCTTGTCTTCGTCCCGCCACGCCTTGGCGCCGGGGTCCCGTACCCAGGTGTTGTCGCTCCATTGGTAGTGGCCCGGCAGGCTCGCGCCCCCGACCTTCACCACGTCGCGGCTGCCGATGAACGTATTGCCGGTGACAGTGGCCTTGATCCACGGCTCGATCATCTCGAGGCCGATCTTGCCTCCGGCCGCATAGTTGTTGCGCAGCACGATATCGCGGTTGTTTTGCGGCGCGTACTTTCCGACGCGCAGGTTGATCCCTTCATCGCCGGCGAAGTACAACATGTTGGCGATCCCGACCATCCCTTCGGTCGGGACCGGCGCATTGAAGATGAGATTCTCGCGCGCGGCCACGACGTTCGAGATCGTGCCGTTATCGAACGAGACGTTGCCTTCGACGGTGATGTTTCGAAGCACGGGATTCTTGGGGCTGGCGTAGATCTGGATGCCCCGTGCCAGATTGTTGAAGAAGACGTTGTCGGTGATGAGTTTGGTGCCGTCTTCGTTGTGAACGTAGGTGCCGTGGTCGAAGTTGTCGTGGGTCCCGTTGTTATAGATGATGCAGCCGTACAGCTCGGCGTCCACGGCGGGGGTCCAGAAACTCACGCCCTGTGTCCCGGCATCGTGCACGATGAGATTGATGAACTTTCCATGTGCGGTGTTGGCCTGGATCCCGTAGGTGTCGGGCACCGATTGCATCACCTCGAATCCCCAGAACGCGAGATACGAGCCATCGGCACGCAGCGTGCCGTCGATGGTGGCGCGCTCACCCGGATACTGCCGGAAGACGATCCAGCGTCCCGCCGCTCCGTCGAGCGAAGTGCGGAACTCCCCGTGGTAGGTCCCGCCGCGCAGCCAGACGGTATCGCCGGCGTGTACTCGTCCCCGAGCACCGGAGAGGGCGAACTGGAGGTCCCACGGCCGCTGCACCGATCCATTGCCCGCGGGCGTACCCTTCGGGGCCACGTAGTGCCCCGTGCGAGGAGCCGTCCCGACCTGTTGCCTGCCGGCGGGGTGGGAGGGACCGCATCCGAGACCCAGCGTGAGCAGCGCGAGCGAGGCGGTCACACACATGTCAGGGAGTACTCGTGACGAGAAAAACATCGAAATTCGGGCCCGTGTGTGGAGCCGTGCGTGGCGCGGTCCGGCCGATCGGCTTGGGCGGGGCGACGCCATTCATGGGAATGGCCACCGCTCCACCACTATAGGTTCCCGAGGCGATCGCCGCACCGTAGACATCCTGCACGTTGCGCACCTCGTAGTGGTGTCCGGTCGGTACGATGCCGGAGATGTCGACCCCCACGGGGTTCTGAGCCGCGTAGTTATAGACCACGACGAACCCTCGCCCGGCCTCGTACTTGTTGGGGCGGATGAACAGCCAGTTCGCGCCGGGCGCTCCAGCGACCGCGTTGTCCCCGGCCCCCAACCCCGTAGCCGTCTTCCAGCCGCTGAAGTCGTACCTCGTCGTATCGTGCTGCCAGGCCGTCGCCGCAGGATCCCTGTAGTACATGTTACCGGACCAGGTGTACAGGTTCGGCGTGGGGCCTCCAGTGCGCACGACGTCCGTGGCCGACGTGCCGACAAAGGTGTTGTTGAGGATCGTCGCTTGTGCCCACTGGTACTGCATCTCCAGCGCGAGGTTCCCGCCGGCGGCGTAGTTGCCTTCGAGATCGATACTCGCGTTGTACTTGGCGCTGTCGCTGGTGTCGTAGTTGCCGAGCCGCAGCTGCACACCATCGATGCCGGGAGAGAAATAGAGCAGATTGTCCTTCGCCACTATCCCGCTAATCACCGCCGGAGCGCTGATCAGGAGATTGATCTCGGTCGACTGTCCTCCAGCGATCGTCCCGTTGTTAAACGAGACATTGCCCTCGACGTCGAAATTGCGGAGCAGCGAGTCGCTGCCCTCGTAGATCTGAATGCCGCGAGCGAAATTGTTGAAGAAGACGTTGTCGGTGATGTACTTCGTGCCGGTGGT
>DATFSB010000466.1:0-2367 GCA_035262825.1 Gemmatimonadales bacterium
CGGGTGTTTCGATCGATCCGCGCCCGGATCCTGCCGCTCGTCGGGCCGGGCACGAATCATCTGCCGTGCGTCTATGCGGGGAATGTCGCGACGGCGATCGTGGCTGCGCTGGAGCGCCCGCGCCCGGGATTCCGGGTCTACAACGTCACGCGCGACGCTGGCGGGCGGCTCACCGTGCGCGAGTTCATGCAGGCCTTCGCGGCTGCGGCTGGAGTCCGCATCCGCGTCGTGCGGCTGCCGGTGTCGCTGGCTCGTTGGATGCTGGCGTTGTGGAGCGGCCCGCGGCTGGCGCGCGCCGCGCTGTCCTTCATGACGGGTGAGGACCCCTACGTCACCGACCGGATCGAGCGGGAGCTCGGGTGGCGGCCCGCGGTCGATACCCGAACCGCGATCGCCGGGACGGTGCGCTGGCTGATGAGAAACGAAAAGCCCGGGTGATCACCCGGGCCTCGCTCTCGCTTACGGCGTCTTCTTTGTTGCCTTGCTCGTGTCGCCCATCATCATCTTGGACGAATCAGCCGTCATGGCCTTCGACGTGTCCGACATCATCATCTTGCTGGTGTCGGGCGCTCCCGCTGCGGGAGTCTGCTCGGCCTTCTTGCACGCGCCGACGGCGGCGACCAACGCCAGCGCGAAAACGAGACGCTTCATGCTCTCTCCTCTAGGAGGTCGGTAAGCGGTTGACGGGCCTGCAACCGGCGGCAAAAGTACCCCGAGCGACCCCACAGTCAAGGACCGAATGCTCCGGGGTATATTCCCGCCGGTCGCGCCACCAGCCACCACTACCCCGGATCGGACGGCAGTTCCCCACATGACCGATCGTCGCAGCTTTTTGGGCCGTCTCGCCGCCGCGTCCGCTATCCTGGGCAGCCGGCGCTCCTGGCGGTCGGGGCCGGCGGCGCCGAAGCCCGTCATCGAGGCGCGACCCAGCGCGCTCTACTCACAGCCCGACGGGCGGCAGAACCTCGTGCGGATCACCGTCACCGGACTCGGCGCACCCGCCGCGCGGGCGCGCGTCACCGACCGCCATGGGGCGCTGGTCGGCACGGCCGGCCTGCTCCCCAACCCCGACGGGACCGCGCTGCGCGGCGAAGTCTGGGTGCCGCTGTCGGGCGCAACCGATTTCCAGATCGACGTCGAGGTGGGCAAAGAGGGAGTCGGGCGCCGCCGCGTGCGGCTGGTGCCGCCCAAGCGGTGGACGCTCTACTGGCTCGCCTGCAATCACACCGACATCGGCTACACCGACCTGCAGGAGCGCTGCCTCGAGATCCACCGCCAGAACCTCGATGCCGCGCTTGCGCGGCTCCCGAGCCACCCCGACTTCCGCTGGACCGCCGAGTGCGCGCTGCAGGTGATTTCGTACGTCGAGAACCGGGGCCGCGCCGACGCCGCTGCCCTACTGCAGGCGATCCGCGACGGCAAGATCGGCTTCCCCGCGTTGTTCGCGAACCTGCTCACTGGGCTGCTCGACCACGAGACCGCGGCGCGCATGGCCTGGCCGGCCGGGCTGTTATCGCGCGATCACGGGCTGACGTACCTGTCGGCCCAAATCACCGATGTTCCGGGCCAGGCGCTGACTTTCCCGATGCTCCTCGCCGCGAGCGGCGTGCGCTATCTGGCGAGCGGTCCCAACCCGGAGCGGGCGCTGCCGCTGCTTCCGGGCGACGAAGCGGCAGCCCACGGGCTCAGTGGTGGCGACTGGACACCGTATCCACAGCTCTACTGGTGGGAGGGGCCGGACGGCAGCCGGGTGCTGCACTGGCGCAATTACCACTATGGCGACGGGCTGCGCTACGGGTTCGATCGCACCCCCGACGAGATGGGCCACTTGCTCTCGGACTGGCTGCTCTCGAACCCCGCGTTTCTCTCCCCGGCGTGGCCGTACGACATCGCCCTGCTCTACGGAGCACAATGGGACAACGCCCCGGTCGACGAAGGGATGGTGGCGAACGTCGAGAATTACAACCGACGCTACGCTTTTCCGCGCATCGTCACCGGCCGAGCCGAGGATTTCTTTCGAGAGGTCGAGCGGAAGTACACACTGCAGATTCCGGTGCGCCGCGGCGACACCGGTCTTTATTGGGAAGACGGCGCCGCCTCGACGGCGGCTGAACTGGCGCGGTTCCGCGCGGCGCAGCTCACGGCCCGCGCGGCCGAGATCGTGGCGCTCTGGGACGCGCGCGTCGAGCCGATGGATGACGAACGCGCCGACCGCATCGCGGGTCGCGCCGCGGCTCGGAGAGAGGTGTGGCGCGACCTTCTCCTCTTTGGCGAACACACGTGGGGAGCGGCGCAAAGCGTGGGGGACCCCGATTCCCGTCAGACGGTCGAGCAGTGGGCATACAAGCGCCGATTCGTGGACGGTGC
>DATFSB010000467.1:0-3069 GCA_035262825.1 Gemmatimonadales bacterium
GGCGCGTGCGCGCCTCCCGTATCGCCTTCCCCGTGCCAGTCCGATCCCCCTGAGACAGCGAGGTCGAGCTTGCGCGCCAGTTTGGTGAGGCGCGTCTCGACGTGTTTGGGATGACTGGGGTGGCGCACTTCGATGCCGTCGAGGCCATCCGCCTGCAGCGCCTTGAGCTGCGGCTCCTGCCCGCGCTCGCCCAGATGAGCGGCGAGTACGAGTCCGCCGCTCTTGTGCACCAGATCGGCGACTTCGCGCAGCGTGGGGAGCAGCTTCTCCACGAAGGCCGGGCGACCGCGGCCCAGGAACCGGTCGAAGGCCTGTTCGAAATCGTCGACCACACCGGCATCGATCAGCGCGCGTGCGACGTGCGGCCGTCCCAGCGACCCGGCGCCGGCCTGGTAAGCGAGATCCTCGAGATCGATGGTGACGCCGAGCTGCTGCAGCTTCTCCACCATCTGCGCGCCGCGCCGCTGCCGTGCCGCGCGCGCCCCCGCGAGAAACTCCTCGAGGGCCTGATCGCCGACGGGCAGGAAGTAGGCGAGCAGGTGCATTTCGCCCCAGGGCGCTCGCACGCTGAACTCGCAACCCGGGACGACCCGTACCCCGACCGCAGCACCGGCCGTCTGGGCGAGGGCGATCCCGGCGAGGGTGTCGTGATCGGTCAAGGCGATCGCAGCGAGTCCCACGGCTTTGGCGTGCTGCACGACCGCGTCCGGACTGGCCTGGCCGTCGGACGCGGTAGAATGACAATGCAGATCAACGAGCGCCGTAGGCGCCTTCCGGAGCGGTCCAGGCCGGCTGCGACTGGTGGAACAGCTCGAGCAGCTCGCGGTCCGACAGATCGCGCAGGGCGGCGTCGGTGCGCCGGACCCCCTGCGGGGTGTAGCGGGTGAAGCGGCGTTTACGCTCGGGGCCGGTGCCGAGCTGGAACATCAGGCCGTACTGATCCTGACCGTACACCGTCGAGCGGCCCGAGGGATACACCGACCACTCCTGGCCTTCCACGGTGAGGGAGCGCGGCGGCATCAGGCCTCCGCCCCGGCGGCGAGCGACACCTCGCTCCAAAGCTCCCACGCATCGGGGGCGTAGGTCACGAGGCTCTGCAGCCGCTTCTCGAGCTTCGTCTCTTCGGGCAGGCGCGAAGCCTGCGCGCGATGGGACATCTCGGTCTGGCTCTCCGAGAATTCGATGAACAGCCGCGGGTCCTTGGCGTTGCGGAACACCCAGATGCGCTGTCCGCGCGCGTCGGCGAACTGCGCCAGCTCGCGCAGCGTGGCGAGGTAGTCGAGCTCGTTCGCGGCGGGGACCCGCACGCGCGCCGCCGTCAGCACCTTCGGCATGCTACAACTCCTGCTCGGGGAAGTTCTGCAGCGTGGCCTTGACGTCGGCCAGGAACTTGTCGGCGTCGGCCCCGTCCACGACCCGGTGATCGTAGGACATCGTCAGCATCCCCATCGTCCGAATGGCGATCGCGTCCGCGCCGTCGTCCTGGGTGATCACCTTGGGACGCTTCTCGATCGTGCCCACGCCGAGGATGGCGACCTGCGGTTGATTGATGATCGGGATGCCGGCGTAGGGACCGAACCCACCGGGATTGGTGATCGTGAACGTGCCGCGCTGGATGTCGTCGGGCGAGAGTTTCTTGGTGCGGGCGCGCTCGCCCAGATCGTTGATGCCGCGCGCCAACCCGAGCAGCGACAGCTCGTCGGCGTGCTTCACGACGGGAACGATCAGCCCCCAGTCGAGCGCGACGGCGATGCCGATGTTGATGTCGCGGCGGTAGATCGTGCTTTCCCCCGACACGGCGGCGTTGATGATCGGATGCTTGCGCAGATTCGCGGCGCACGCCCTGGCGATGAACGCCAGGAACGTGAGGTTCACGCCGCGGTCGGCGTAGGACGCCTTGTGCCTGGTGCGCAGCCGCGCCACCTGGGTGTAGTCGACTTCGAAGAAGCTGGCGACGTGCGCCGACACGCGCCGCGACATGATCATGTGATCGGCGGTGATCCTGCGGATCTTCGACCACGGCTCGACGCGATCGCCGGGCCACGGCTCGGTGGCGGGGTGCTCGATGACGGCAGGTGTCAGGGGTCGGGTGCCAGGCGTCAGAGGCGCTGGCGCACCCGCCGGCGCCCGTTCGATGAATCCGAGAATGTCCTGCTTCGTCACGCGGCCCGCGAAACCAGTACCCGGGATCTGTGAGATATCGACCTGGTGCTCGGCGGCGATCTTGCGCACCAGCGGCGTCGACTTCCGACGCAGCCGGTCCTCAGCGGTTTCGCCGTTCCCTCCCATCGTCGCCACGGGTGCCGGCTGCGACGGGGCGGGACGGGGAGCGACGGGAGCCGGGGCCGGCGCGGGAGCCGGCTTCGCAGCGGGCGCCGGTTCGGGCTTCCCGGCAGCGGGACCGGCCGGTGCCGGCGCCGGGGCGGATGCCGCGGCTCCCTTCTCCGTCTCGAGAACGGCGACGAGCGTCTGCACGGGCACCGTCTGCCCTTCCTGCACCTTGATCTCCGCCAGGACCCCCGCCGACGGCGACGGGATCTCGGCGTCGACCTTATCCGTCGAGATCTCGAACAGCGGCTCGTCGCGCTTCACCGCATCGCCGACCTTCTTGAGCCACTTACTGAGAGTGCCCTCGGCGATCGATTCGCCCATCTGGGGCATGAGGACGTCTATGCGGGCCATAAGATCTCCTGGGTGGTCGGTGGCCAGTGGCCGGTGGCCAGTGAACCACCACTGACCACTGGCCACCGTCCACCGGCCACTAGTATTTCGCCAACCATCTCGCCGCCTTCACGATGTCTTCCGTCTGAGGCAGCACAAAGTCTTCCAGCGTCGGTGCGTAGGGCAACGGCACGTCGTGCGCCGTCACGCGCATGATCGGCCCATCGAGCCATTCGAAGGCTTGCTCGTTGATGCGCGCCGCGATCTCACCCGCCAGACCGCCGGTGCGGGTGTCCTCGTGGACGATCAAGACCTTGTTCGTCTTCTTGACCGAGGTCATGATCGCCGCATCGTCGAGCGGCAAGAGGGTGCGCAGGTCGAGCACCTCGGCGTTGACTCCATCGCTCT
>DATFSB010000468.1:0-5240 GCA_035262825.1 Gemmatimonadales bacterium
TACAGGTTGTGCGGCATCACCGTCGCGCCGAGGATCCCGATGGCGATGTACAGTTGATCCCGATTTGAGAGGATGGTAGCGCTCGGCACGAACCCGCCCGCAATGCCCCAGCCGTCGGGCCGAGAGATGAAGATCTCGAACAAGAAGCAGCCGGCGATGGTGGCGATCAAGGCGATCACCAGCGCTTCGAGCAGCCGGAACCCCTTGTTCTGCAGGTACAACACCAGCAGCACGTCCAATGAGGTAATGAGGATGCCGGCCGTCATCGGAATGCCGAACAGCAGATTCAACCCGATCGCCGAGCCGATCACTTCAGCCAGGTCGCAGGCGGCGATGGCGATTTCGCACAGCACCCATTGGGCGATCGTGGCGGGCCGCGAATAGTGATCGCGGCAGGCCTGCGCGAGGTCGCGACCGGTCACGATCCCGAGCTTGGCCGCCAGCCCCTGCAGCAGAATCGCCATCAGGTTCGAGATCAGGATGACGCTCAGCAGCGTGTAGCCGAAACGCGCGCCACCGGCAAGGTCGGTGGCCCAGTTTCCCGGGTCCATGTAGCCAACGGCGACGAGGTAGCCCGGCCCGGCGAACGCCAGTGCCTTCCGCCACCAGGTCTTTCCTTGCACGGGGACGGAGCGGTAGACCTCGGCGAGACTCGGGGTGAGGCGTGGGTGCCTCCACCCCGGCTCGTGTGCGGGACGTCGAATCGGTGTCGCCACGTCAGGCCTCCCGGCCGGCGAGGCGGCAGGACAGCAGCTGTGCGAGCTCCTGCCCCACGATGCGGGCCGTTCCTGAGGCGTTGAGCAGAACGGTGGTCGGACCGTTGAACGGCTGACGATCGGTGATCACGACGCGCACGCCGGGCACGAGACCCTGCTCCGCGAAGTAGCGCAGCCGCGCGGGGTCCTGGGTTACCACCTGGCGCAGCTCCAGGGCGTCGCCGATCTGCGCGTCGGCGAGGGAGATGAGCTCGGTCTCTTCGATGTCCCCGGTCGCGGTCGGAATCGGGTCGCCGTGGGGATCGTAGTGCGGGTCGCCGAGGGCCGCAGCCATGCGCTCGATCAGCTCATCGGAGACGGCGTGCTCGAGCCGTTCCGCCTCGTTGTGCACGGTATCCCAGTCGTAGCCGAGGTTGCGCACCAGATAGAGCTCGAGCACGCGGTGGCGTCGGATCATGCGCAGCGCGGCACGCCGCCCCTGGGCCGTCAGCTGAACTCCCCGATAGGGGACGTGCTCGATCAGGCCCATCTCGGAGAGCCGCTTCACCATCCCGCTCACCGAAGGAGGGGCGAGTGCCAGGAGGGCGGCGATATCGCTCGTAGTCGCGAACCCGCCCTGATTGGAAAGTCGGAAAATCGCCTTGAGGTAGTCTTCGACGGAGCGGCTGAGAACGGGCTCCTGGATACTCGCCGGCAAAATCGGGCTCCAAGTTGATATGTCGGACTTCATGCCACAGCGAAATGACCACTTAACTCACTGCGCACACGTAACGTTAGTATAAGCTAATATGAGCTTGTTGGCAAACGAATATGAGGCTTAGACGGGGCTATTGTGGACGATGTTTGTCAGGGTCAGGAAGGGTGTCAGGATTCGTTCGGTCATCCCCCAGATCACGTCATCGCCCAGGTCGTAGGCAGGGAAGATCCTGGGCTCGCCGCGTACGATCAGTTTCACGTCGCGGCGCACCCCCGGCTCGGCCAGCCGCGCAAGCGGTAACCAGAAAGCGCGTTCTACTTCGTCACTGGCGACGAGCGGCGGCGCCGCAGAGATGGTGAACACGAACGGGCGCACCCGAACCGGCGGAAGGGTGGGAGTACGCGGATAGAGATCGTCCAGCACACCGAGCCGCTCGGCGCCGCTGAGGTCGACTCCCGTTTCTTCGCGCGTCTCGCGGATCGCCGTGCGAAGCAGATCCCCATCCTCCGGTTCGTAGCGTCCGCCGGGAAGCGCTACCTGGCCCGACCAGGGGTCACCCACCCGCGCAGCGCGCTTGATGAACAAGGCTTCGAGCCCGTTTCGCTCGATCACGATCAGCGCGACGGCGGCGGGGAGGGCTTCCGGCGCGTTCTCCACCCGCGCCGTGTAACCGGCAAGGGCGCGCCGCACCGCCCCGATCGTCATGGGACGAGGTGGTGTGAAAACCAGGCGACGCTGGCTCCCAGCACCTGATCGAACTGCGGCGCCGAGCCACTCCAAGGGTGCTTGATTCCGAAGGTGTGGCCGGCGTTGTCGATCAACAGCAAACGGGAGCCGGGCGCCCGCGCCACGAGGTCACGGGCATCGCTCGCCGGCACCGATTCGTCTGAGGCGCCGTGGACCACCAGCCAAGGGGCGTGCAGCGACGCTGCCGCGGCGAGGACGTCGAGCCGCTCGGCGTTGCGCTCGATGTCGTCGAGAATGTCGATCGCGAGAGGCAGGCGTTCTCCGGTGCGCTGGTTTACGATCTCGAGGGTACCCGTGCGCCGCCATTCCGGGATCTGTTCAGCGCGCCACAGCCGGCCGAAGCGGGCTGTTGCCGACCACGTCACCAGTGCCGTGATCCCAGGATCACGCGCGCTCTGCAGCGCCGCGATGCCGCCACCCATGCTGTGTCCCAGTACCCCGATCGCCGTCGGCTGAACGCCGAGACCGCCGCCACGCAGCTCCGCCAGGACGAGAGCGAGGTCCTGCAATCCGTTCGAATAGGTGGCGTGCCGGAACCGCTCCGGCTCGTTGAAGGAGTCTCCGGGCTCACCGACCCCCGAGCCCGAGAAGTTGAAGGAGACCGCCGCGAAGCCGGCGTGGGCGAGTCGGTCGGCAGTTATGGGGAAGAAGCCCCAGTCCTTGAACCCCTTGAATCCGTGGCAGATGACGACGGCGGGGCGCGATCCCCCCGCGGACCGGATCTCGCCGCGTAGCGGGCCACCGTCGGAACCGGAGAGGGTGAATGCGCGTCGGGATGGCGTCGCCAAGACCGTAATGTACCCTTCCTCCCCACAACTCGAATTGCAGCGCAGTTTTAGGAGGCTTCACAAGAATGCAACCTTGTGGTGCATTGCGGCTATCCAATCGTCCGACACCGGCTTACCGGGTTCGGGAGTGCCGACACTGAAAACGGATGCAATCACGGCGGCGATGGACGCGGAAGCGGCGGACGTAGCCCTGGCGCAGAGCGGCGACGGCCGCGCGTTCGAGCGATTGTACCGCACCCACGTCCCCCGGATCCACGGGCTGGTGCGCCGCATGATGAGCGGCGGCGACCATGACGACGTGACGCAGGATGTGTTCGTGCGGGTGTGGGAGAAGCTGCACACCTTCCGCGGCGAATCGGCGTTCGGCACATGGCTGCACCGGCTGGCGGTGAACGTCATCCTCGCAAGGCGGAAGACGTTGGGTGGTGAGCGGCGCCGCTTCGGGGACGATTCCGGCGAAACGCTGGAGCTGGTGGCGGGACGGCAAGGAGCGCCGGAGCACGGCGTCGATTTCGAAGAGGCGCTGGCCCGGCTGCCCGAAGGCGCGCGACAGGTGTTCGTTCTGCACGACGTGCAGGGCTACCGGCACGAGGAGATCGCCAAGCTGCTCGGCATCGTGCCCGGGACGTCGAAATCGCAGCTGCATCACGCGCGCATGGCCTTACGCAAGTATCTGGATCGATAAAGGAAGCAGGAGCGATATGATGAACGACCAATGGACTGACCGGCTCTCGGAATACCTGGACGGCGAGCTCGACGATGCGGAGCGGGTGGCGCTCGAGGCCCATCTCGCGACGTGCGCCGAGTGCACGGCTGTGCTCGCGGATCTGCGCCGCGTCGTGGCGCGGGCGCAGGCTCTCGACGATCGCCCCCCGGCCCGCGACCTGTGGTCCGGCATTGCCGAGCGGATCGGGGTTTCGACCGACGACCTGGCCCGGCGCCGCGCGCGGCGTCGCCTGAGCTTCACCGTCCCGCAACTGATCGCGGCCAGCGTGACACTGGTCGCGGTGTCCGCGGGGGTCGCGCGGATCGTGCTGCGGCCAACCGCAACCGCGAACACCGTAGCAGCCACTCCGCGTGACGTGATCATCGTGCCCGCGGGCATCAGAAAAGCGGACTCGAGCGCCGGCGAGGCCGTGGCGGATCTGCGATTCGCCCTGGCTGAAGGCCAGCGCACCGGCCGTCTCAGCCCTATGACGGTACATCGCATCGAGCGCAGCCTCGCCGTCATCGACAGCGCGATCGCCGAAGGGACGCGCGCGCTGGCGGCCGATCCGAACAGCGGATACCTGAACCAGCATCTCGCCGACACGATGCGGCGCAAGCTGGAATTCCTGCGGGAAGCGAATCGTATTGCTTCCGCGCGCACTTAGAACGGAGTCAGCATGTTGTTGGTACTAGCCGCCGCTCTGGGGCTGACCATAGCCCCTCCCCAGGACACCGATACGTCGTTCGCGGTGCGCCAGGGACAGCGACTGGAGCTGAGCGATTTCGGCGGCCAGGTCACGATCAAGGCGTGGCGTCAGAACTCGATCCGCGTGAAGGCGATGCACTCGAGCCACGACCGCATTTCGGTTTCGAACGAAGGATCCGTCGTGAGCATCAGTGCATCGTCCCGCCACGGGCCCGCCACGATCGACTACGAGCTCCTGGTCCCCCCCTGGATGCCGCTGTCGGTCTCCGGTACGCCATCGGCGGAGGTCTCGATCGAAGGCACCGAAGCGGAAGTCACCGTTGAAACCGTGGAGGGGTCGGTGCACGTCGTGGGAGGGAGCGGCAATGTGTCGCTGCGCTCGGTCGAGGGCGAAGTCTCGATCGAGGGTGCGCGTGGGCACATCGAGCTGAACAGCGTCGACGGTGCGATCTCAATAAAGGATTGCTCGGGTGATATCACGGCCGAGACCGTGGACGGCGAGATCACGATGTCCGGCATCGAGTCCGCCAACGTGGACGCCAGCACCGTGGACGGCAGCGTGCAATACGACGGTACGATTCGCGACAACGGTCGCTACCATTTCGAGTCGCACGACGGCGACGTCACCGTGTCGGTTCCGGAAAAGTCCAACGTCACCGTTTCGGTGTCGACATTCAGCGGTGACTTCGACTCGTGCTTCCCGCTGCAGCTCAAGGACAAGACGAAGCACCGCTTTACCTTCGTCCTCGGGACGGGCAGCGCCCGCCTGGAGATGGAATCATTCGACGGCAGCATCAGCATTTGCCGCCCCGGCCGAATTCACGACAAGAGTGAGGAGTAACCGTATGCGCGGCACCATCACGTTGCTCGGCGCAGCC
>DATFSB010000469.1:0-4274 GCA_035262825.1 Gemmatimonadales bacterium
CGTTCATCGTGGAGCGCGGCTTCAAGGGGTTTTCGGTCGGCAAGAAAGAGGACAAGCTCGGCATCCGCGCGTCATCGACCACGGAATTGATCCTCGAAGGCTGCGAGGTCCCCGAGGCGAACGTCCTCGGTGAAGTGGGCATGGGTTACAAGGTCGCGATCGAAACGCTCAACACCGGCCGCATCGGGATCGGCGCGCAGATGATCGGTGTGGCGCGCGGTGCCCTCGCTGCGGCGACCAAGTATGTCAAGGAGCGAAAACAATTCGGCAAGCCGGTGGCGGAATTTCAGGCGGTGCAGTTCCAGCTGGCTCAGGCCGCGACGGAGCTCGAAGCGGCCCGGCTCATGGTATACAACGCCGCCCGACTCAAAGACGCGGGCGCCGAGTACACCCAGAATGCCGCGATGGCGAAATTGTTCTCGTCACAGGTGGCCGAGCGCGTCACCTCGGTCTGTCTCGAATTGTTCGGCGGCTACGGCTATACCAAGGAGTATCCGGTGGAGAAGTTCTACCGCGACGCGAAGATCGGCACGATCTACGAAGGCACCAGTAACATGCAGCTCAATACGATTGCTAAGTTGTTGCTGCGCTAGGGCCTCGTGACTTATTGGAGCCTGCCGCGCTCCTTGTGGGGTACCAATACGCCCGAAAGGAGCGGATATGCGACGCCACACCCTTGCCGTCCTGTTCACCGCACTCGTGATCCCGGTCACTCTCTCTGCCCAGGGGCACGGGAACAAGCATTACGCCGTCACCACTGACCGGGCCTACGTGGTCACGCACGACGTGCTGGGCCACCATGGCTTCGAGGTCGTGAAGATCGAGAACGACGGCGACGACCGGGTGATCTGGTACCGGGCCGGCAATCACGGCCGCGGCAGGGGGAAAGGGCCCCTCACCAAGATGATCATCCGACAGATTCCCGCCGAGCGCCGGGTAGTGTTCGTCGACGCGCCGAGCGACGTGCTCGTCGACATCGATGTCAGGCTGGCACTCAGATAACGGAAAACGGCAACAGACGCCCAGGGGAGAACAGACGCACCGTCCGTCTCAGGGACAGGTGATCACGTACTGCAGCCCCGAGACGGCCCCGGTGCACTGCCCACCAGACAGCGGGTTGGTGGGCAGGTTTTTTGTGGTGAAGTCACCCGTGATCGTCTTCCCTGCCGGGACGGTCAGGATGGGATAGCTCCCCGCCGTATACGCGCCCAGCAGTGACGCGGTCAAAGTCCCGCCCTGCAATGTGACATTGTCGTTCACCTGGAATTGATCGAACGTCACCCCCGGTGTAGCCGGAGTGGCGAGGTCGACGATCAGCTCCGCCGGATTGGGACCTTCCGTGTAGGGCCCGACGAATCCCAGGATCCCCGGTGTTCCGCCGACGTTCAGGAATCCATCGTCGATGAAGCTCGACGACCCGATGTCGATGATGCCCGACCCCTGCAGCGTCCCACCCGGCTGATTCACGAACGATCCACTCGAGAGATTCGTGACAGACAGTTTGTTCGTCCCAACGTCGATCAGGCCGCCCGATTCGTTCGTGAACGCTGGGCGGAACCCTCCGAGGACGATGTTCAAATCCCCACCGTTCAAGATGATCTGTCCGGAATTCCCGTGAGTGGCGGAGTCACGGTCAATGGTGAGCGTCTGCAACACCAACACTCCTCCCTGGTTGTCGAGCATCGCGGCGAGCGTGCGGTTGCCGCCGGCGTTCCCCAGGTCGCTTTGCAGGAGGCCGCCGGGAATGTTGGTGAGCACGCCGCTCGGCACCGCGAGGGTCACGTTGTGCGCGACGGCGTCGGTATTCTGCAGCACGATTCCTCCAGCATTGAGGAACCCCGAGGAGATCGTCAGTGTCGCGTCGCCGGTCGCGGAGGAGTAGACGAACAGCGCGCCGCCGCTCGAATTGCTGAATGAGCCGGTGATGCTCGAGTTCCCCGCCGCCTGCAACAACCCCGCATTGGAAAGGAACGTCGTCGTGATGGCGCTTCCCTCCATCGTGATGGCGCCTTGAATGGTGAGGTTGCCGGGGCCGCCGATGGTATCCGCGCCTCCCAGCACCATCGAACCGCCCTGCTGGACAACCGCTGCGGAGTCGATGAGGAGGCTGTGGCCGCTCAGAACGGCCATCGATATCCCTCCGACGGTGTCTCCGATCGTGAAGAACGCGACATGAGCGTTCACGTCGAGCGTGACGACATACGGGCCCGGCAAGACGATCGAGGCCGTGTCGGAAACACCCGGGACACGCGCGGGGCTCCAGTTCGCCGCATTGCTCCAGTTGCCGCCCAGGGGATTGATCCACACCACGCCCGGCGGGCGCACCAGCACGTCGAACGACGCGCTGGTCGCGGTGGCGAGACCGGATGCGGTGGCGGACAACTTATATCCCGCGGCAGCGATGGCGACGGACAAATCCGTGAACGTCGCGAGCCCCGAAGCCGCGTTCTTGACGAGCGCGCCGCCCAGGGGGCCCTGACCGGGGTTCAGCGCGAACCCGATCGTGATCTGATTCGTCGCCGCAGTCACGACGTTTCCGACGGAGTCTTCGACCGCCACCACGACGGCCGGCGAGATGATGGCCCCCGCGAGCGCCGTCGTCGGCTCCACGGTAAACGCGAGCGCGACGGGCGGCGCTGGATTCACCGTGAACGAATTGCTGGCCGTGCTGCCGACACCGGACGCCGACGCGACGAGAGTGTAGCCCCCCGCGACGGGGAGCGGTCCCAGGGCGGAGAACGTCGCGACACCGGCCGCGGCGGCCACCGTCGTGGTCCCGGTCAGCGTCGCGCTGGCAGGATGTGACCCGAAAGAGAGCGTCACGTTGCCGGTGAATGACGTCACGGCGTTGCCGAACGCATCCCGTGCCGTGACGACCACCGTCGGGATCGCCGTGCCGGCGCTCATATTCACCGGCTGCGTCGTGAACGCGAGGTTGTTGAGCGCTGCGGGCGTGATGTTGAACGGATTGCTCGTAGCGCTGGTGAGCCCTGTCGCGCTCGCGATCAGCGTATACCCAGTACCAACCTTATCGATCGGGAATCCGGCGAAGTTCGCGATCCCACTGACTGCGCTGACCGTTTGCGTCCCGGGCGATGCCCCTCCGGGGTTCGCTCCGATCGCGAGCGTAACAGCGTTGGTCGCACTCGGCACCAGCGTCCCGTTTGCATCGTGGACTTCCACCTGGAGCGGGCCGACCGCGACGCCCGCGACTCCGTTAGCGGGCTGCGTCTTGAACGCGAGCTGGGTGGGCGGCGAGCTGAGCACCGTCGGACCGCACATCGCGGCGGTGAGCCCCGTGACGGTGGCGTTGAACTGGGCGGTACCGGTGACGCTCGGCAGCGTCACCAGCGTTCGCGCCCGTCCGCCGGTATCGGTGACGGCGCTCGCGGTCGTGACGGATCCTCCACCCACAGCCGCGAACTGCACCGTCACGCCCGGCACGCCCAGGCCGTCGCCGCCGAGCACGCGGGCCACGATCGGCTGTGGCAGTTGCACGCCCGGAGGCCCGCTTTGCGCGCACCCGCTGTCAAAACTCACCGCCGCCGGCAGCGGAATGAACTGCAACGTCGTCGTGGCGTTGACGGCGTTCGGCGTGGTCGCCTTCACCGTGATCGTCTTCCGCAGCAGCGGCGCCTTCAGCGTCCCCGTGGCGTCGATCGGCACCGCCACCGTATCGCTCGTCGACCACGACACGTAGAAGCTGGGCACGTTGGCACCGGACCCGTCCTTCGCGGTCACCCGCATCTGCAGCGTCGCGCCCTGGGTGAGCAGCGAGTCGAGCGGCCCGAGCGTGAGCGTGGCCACGTTCTGTCCCGGCCCCGCGTAGCTGACGGGGATCTGCGCCGTCGGATTGCTGGGGCCGCTCGACAGGCTGACCGATTGCGTCCCCGAAAACAGCAGCACCGTGCCCGAGAGCAGCTCGATCGTCACCAGGAAGGATTCGAGTGACTGCGCGAGCGGCACATCGGCCGAGAGCGTGAGGGAAGACTGATTGGCGGGGAAGGTGAAGAGCTGCTTGTAGGCCGTGTCGCCCTTGGAATTGACCGCGATGAGGCGAACGTGATCGATGCTGAGGTTGAACGCGGTGAGGTTGAGCCCGGCCGGCAGCGACACTTCGACCGCGAGGGCGGCGGGCGGGCGCGGCGCCACCGTGTCGCGGCCGCAGGTTGCGAGTGCGGTGGCCAGCACGGCGGCTGCGATGCCGCCAAGCAGCGGAACACGTGTGCGCAGCATGGAACCCAAATGATCGCCGGACCGGCGGATCGTCAAGC
>DATFSB010000470.1:0-11281 GCA_035262825.1 Gemmatimonadales bacterium
GTCGCCATCGGGACGCCGCACTACATGAGTCCCGAGCAGGCGGCGGGCGACCGCGAAATCGACGGGCGGTCCGATCTCTATAGTCTCGGCGTCTTGAGCTACCAGATGCTCACGGGAGAGTTGCCGTTCCAGGCGCCCACGGTGCCCGCGATCCTGATCAAGCAGATCACGGAAGCCGCACCGTACGTGGGAGATCGCGTCCAGGGGGTACCCGAGGACCTCGCCGGGTCCGTGATGCGCTGCCTCGAGAAGGAGCCGGAGAATCGCTGGCCGACGGCAGACGCGCTGCGGCGCGCGCTCGAGTCCCGTACTGCGCCGGCATACCGGCCGCGGCGCTCCACGCCGACATCGCGACGCAGCCTCGCCCTTCCGCCACTGCCGCCGCTCCCCAGCTCGGTGCCGCGCAGTCCGACGATCCCGCGGCGCGGCCGTCCACTGAAACCCACTGGCAAGGTCGCGCCCGCCACCGGCGAGCCGCAGATCGTCACCAGCATGCGCAATCGCTTCGTGAACTGGGCGGGCGTGAGCGGCGGCCTCATTCTGCTGGATGCGGTGACGGGAGGCGGGTTCGGATGGGGACCGATGGTGGCGGCGATCTGGGGCGGGTTCACGCTGCTGCCCGCGTTCATGCGGCTGTGGCAGGCGGGATACTCGTGGCGCGACGTGCTGCATCGTCCCATCGCCTCCGACGCGGCCGAGGTACGGCTCGGGCTCGCCGCCCCCGGCAAGCCGGGTGAGCTCCCCGCTCCGACGACGGGCGAATTCGGGCGCCAGGCGGACAAAGTCCAACAGGTCGCCGGCGACTATCAGGCGATCATGCGCGTCGTGGAGCGGCTCCCGAAATCGGAGCAGAAGATGCTCCCCGACGTCTCGGCAACCGCGAACGCGTTGCTCAAGCGGGCGCAGGAGCTGGCGCGGACGCTGCATTCGCTCAGCGCCGGCGTCGAAGACGGTGCGATCGACCGGCTCGACGCCCGCCTCGCGACGATGGCCGAGATGCCGGAATCACCCGAGCGGGAACGCCAGCTCGGCCTGCTGCAGCGCCAGCGCCAGGCGCTCAGCGATCTGCTGCAGCGCCGCCAGGTGATCGAGGATCAGCTCGAGTCGTGCGTGCTGGCGATGCAGACGATGCGGTTCGACCTGCTGCGGCTGAAGTCGGCGGGCGTGGCGGCGGTGCTCGGCGACCTCACGATGGCGACACAACAGGCGCGGGCGCTCTCACGCGACGTCGATCACGCGATCGAAGCCGCCGCCGAGGTACGGCAGGCGCTCGGCGGCAGTCCCCCTCCGTTCCCGACCTAAGTCCGGCCGCGGCGGCAGCGCTCCACCAGCTCAGGGCCGTCCTCTCGCTCGAGACCAAAATCCTCGAGCGTCAGAAACTGGCCCACGGCATCATCACACCGTTTCTCACGTAACAGCACAGCCGCGCGCAGCTCGTAGAGTTTGGGCCACCCCGGCCGCAGCGCGATCGCGGCCCGGAGGAGGCTGTCGGCCGCGGCGGCCGGGGCCTCGAGCGCCAGCCCCTCCAGTGCCGGTGCCAGCAGATCGCGTGGCAGCGCCGAGCGGAAGGTATTTCGCGTCGCCGCCAGCACGCCCCACGCTTCCCGTAGCGCTGCAGACCAGAGTGTGTCCTCCGCGTCGAGCACCGCCAGGGCCGCAAGGGCCCGGGTCGTGTCGCCACCCGCCGCGAGCGCCCGCTCGAGGAGCGGCCGGGCGCGTAAGGGCTCGTCGCGAGCGGTCGCGATGAGACCGGAGAGCAACAAGGCGCGGGCATCCGGCGTGCGCAGCGTGGCGAGCAGGGAATCGGCCCGTGCGGTGTCGCCCGAGGCGATCGCGAGGCCGGCGAGGGGGACGATCCAGCGCGGGTCCTGGGGAGCGGAGCGGTGGGCCGCCTCGACGAACCCCGAGGCGGCCAGATCCCCGAGTCGCGCCGATAGGGCGCGGGCGAGCCGGTCCGCAGGCAGGTGATCCTCCGCTTCCACCGGACGCTCGATCGCCGCGAGCGAGTCGAGGATGTCTCCCATCTCCCGGCTGTCGAGGAAACGCCGCGCGGCAACGTACTCGAGCTCGGGACGATCGTCGGTGTGCGCGAGTGTGGCGTGCCGCACCAGGCGCGAGACACCCGCTTCCCCGAGCACTTGTCGGTCGAAGTACTGCTGCGGGGCGTCGAGCATGAGAAACTCGTGTCCGGGCACGGCGAGCGCACCGCCGCGTCCCAGAAGCGTCTCGACCCAGGCGGTGTCCGAGACGAGCGGCTCGGCCGAGCCAAGTACCATGAGGTCGTAGTTCCCCGCCGACCAGACGGACACGTGCGGGAAGACCTCATGCACGTTGCGGACGATGCCCGCTACGACGGCGAGCGGCAGCTGGTACAGCTGCACCCACTGGCAGAACACTCCGCCCCGCGCCAGCCGGCCGCGGACGATGCGATAGAAATCGGGCGTGTACAGCGTGGCGACGCCGGCGACCCACGGATTCGAGGGCTCGGAGACGATCACGTCGAACTGGTCGTTCGTCAGCTGCAGGGCACTGCGGGCATCGTCGGCGATCGCGCGCACAGTGGGACGGGTGAGAACATCCTGATTGACGCTGCGGAAATACGGCGCCAGCTCGAGCACCGCCGGCTCCAGCTCCACCACGCGAACCCGGTTCATCCCCGGCACCGCCGCCAGTACTGCGGTGGTGACGCCGCTGCCGAATCCGATCGCCAACGCCTGGTGCGGATGGGGATGGGCGACAACGGGCGCAAGCCCGAGCATGATCTGCGTATCCATGTCGCCGTAGTCCGACGCGTCGACCTTGCCGTTCACCTTCAACGCCCGCCCCACGGGCGACTCCCACACCGACACCGTCGAATTGCGGCCTTCGATGAGCCGCAGCGGCCGCGCCCCCATGTGCGTCAGAAATCCACGCCGCTCGGCGGCGGTCATTTTCTCACGACCATAGATCGTCGGACCGAGGTCGATGGTGCGCAGCCCGCGGCCAGGTGCCGCGACCACAGCGACGAGCCCCGCCGTGGCGAGGATCGCGCCGCCGATCACGCGCGACTGCAGGCGCCGCTGCAGCGCAGAACCTTCGACGACCCCGCGCGACACCGCGACGGCGAGTGCTAAAGCAGCAAGCACGTTGACGGCGACCCCGAGCCGCAGCGTGGTGTCGCTGCCGAGCGTCGTCACGAGCACGAACCCGGTGAGGACCGCGCCCAGAATCGACCCGGAGGTGTTGAGGAGGTAGGCCCGGCCGACGTCGGCGCCGCGCGCTTCACCGGTCGAAGCGATCAAGTCGGTGAGTAACGGGAAGGTCATTCCCATTCCCACAGCGGGGATCAGGACGACGGCGGCAACCGCCCCGCCCAGAAGCCCCAACCGCGGGCCGGCGTTGAGACCCGGGATCTGGAAGACGCGGAGGACGTACGCCGGGAGGGCGGAGAAGAAAGCGATGATCAGTGCCGCCCCCGCCGCGGTCACTCCCTGCGCCAACACGGTCGACGCCACAGCGTCGGAAGGTGTCTCGGAGCGACGCGCGACCAGAGCGCTGCCGAGGCCGATCCCCAGAAGGAAGCAGAGCAAGACCAGCGTGAAGGCATAGGTCGATCCGCCGACGACCATGACGAGGACGCGAGTCCAGGCGATCTCGTCGAGCAGGGAGACGAATGCCGTGGCGGCGAGGAGGACGAGGGCGAGCCGCCGCAGGAGTAACGGCACCGCCTGGGCTGGGCTTTGTTCCTCGGGGGTCCCGGACTGACGCCCGGGGTCCGGTGAGCCACCGGGGCTGGGGAGCCGGAGCGCGATGATACCGATGGCGATGTTGACTGCCGCTGTCGCGATGAGGCTCGCGCGGATTCCCACATGTTCGATCAGCACGAACCCGGCGAGGGCGGTTCCCAATACCGCCCCCAGCGTGTTGATGCCGTACAGGCGGCCGAGCGAGATGCGGAGCAGTCCGCGGTCTGTGGCGGTGAAGGCGCGAGTCAGGACGGGAAGGGTGCCGCCCATCAACGTCGTCGGGATCAGGAGCACGAGACCGGCGAGCCCGAAGCGCAGCGCCACGCTCACTGCGGAGCCCTCCGGGAGTCCGCGAGCCAGCGCGATGTAGGTGTGCTGGGCGAGACTGAGGACGAGCGGCGAGACGAGTCCGAAGCAGCCGATCAGGATCTCGAGTCGCCCATACAGAGCCGCCGGGCGGGGATGGCGGTCGCCCCTGGCGCCGAGGAGGTAGGCGCCGAGTCCCAGGCCGCCCATGTAGGCGGCGACGACGGTGGTGACGGACTGGATGGTGGAGCCGAACGACTGATACAGCAGGCGGACCCACAGGAGCTCGTAGACGAGCCCGGTGGCCCCCGACAGGAAGAACAGCAGCGTGTAGGCCTGGACCTGCCTAGAACGCATGCAGGTCGCGCATCGCCTGCGAGAGATCCTCGGATTGCGGGAGTATGTAATCCTCGAGCTGGGGCGCATACGCGACGAACGAGTCGGTCGAGGCGACGCGCTTCACCGGCGCGTCGAGCCATGGGAAACATTCGTCGGCGACGCGCGCGGCGAGCTCGGCTCCGTAGCCCCATGAGAGCGCGTCCTCGTAGGCGACGATGACCTTGTTGGTCTTGCGGATCGACGCGGCGACGGTGGACCAGTCTATCGGCGACAGGCTGCGCAGGTCGATCACCTCGACGCTGATGCCGTCGTGCTCCTCCACCTGTTTCGCGGCGACGAGCGTACGCTGCACCACCGCGCCGTACGTGACCACCGTGAGGTGGGTCCCCTCCCGCACGACCTTCGCCTTGCCGAGCGGGATCATGAAATTGGGACCCGGGTTGGGCGCTTTGTTGTAGGTCTGGCGGTAGAGGTGCTTGTGCTCGAGGAACAGGACGGGGTCGTCACACCGAATCGCGGTCCGCAGCAAGCCGTTGGCATCCAGCGCGGTCGCGGGACAGACGACGCGCAGGCCGGGAATCGACGTGAAGACCACCGCGCCGGTCTGTGAGTGGTAGACGGCGCCGCCTTTGAGGTAGCCGCCGTACGTCACGCGCACCACGGCGGGACAGCTGAACGCGTTGTTGGAGCGCCAGCGCATCGTGGCCAGCTCGTTGCGCAGCTGGTGGTACGCCGGCCAGATGTAGTCGAAGAATTGAACCTCGACGACGGGTTTCAGGCCCCGGGTGGCGAGTCCGATCGCGCGACCGACGATGTTCGCTTCCGCGAGCGGCGAGTTGTAGACGCGATGGCCGCCGAACTGACGCTGCAGCCCGCGGGTGACGGTGAAGACGCCGCCCTTGCCCTTCACCTTGCCGAGGTTGTCCTCGCGGCTCGCGTCTGCCACGTCCTCGCCGAAGACGAGAATGCGCGGATCGCGGGCCATCTCGTCCTTCATGCAGGCGTTGAGGAGGTCGACGACGGTGGTCGGCTCGCCGGTGAAGTGCGGGTCGTCCTCGGTGTCGAACTGCTCGGAGGTGGGATCGACGTCCGGCGAATAGACGTAGCGCAGGGCCGTTTCCGGCGCCGGCTGCGGCGCCTCGAGTGCCACGTCGGTCGCTACCTGGATCTCCTCGTCCACCTGCTGCTTAATGGCGTCGATCTCCGCCTGGCTCGCCACTCCTTCGGCGATCAGCCGGGCCGGAAAGGTCAGGACGCAGTCGCGCTTCGTGTCGGCTTCCCGCTCGGCGGGGGGGCGGTAGGACACCTCATCGTCGGACTGGGAATGCGAGTAGGGTCGCGTCACTTTGGCGTGAATAAGCGCCGGTCCGCGCCGCGCCCGGCAGTGCGCCGCCGCACGCGCAATCGTCTCGTACGAGGCGATCGGGTCACAGCCGTCGACCCGCTCGACCAGGAGGTCGGGGAAATTACTGACGAGATTGCTGACGGAGCCGCCGGCGGTCTGGACTTCAACGGGGACTGAAATCGCGTAGCCGTTGTCCTCGATCAGGAACAGCACCGGCAGCTTCAGGTTACTGGCGGAGTTCATCGCCTCCCAGAACTCGCCTTCGCTCGTCGTCCCTTCTCCGGCGGAGCAATAGACCAGCTCGTCGTCGTGGATCGGCTTGTCGGCGATCGCGTCGACCTTGGTGTAACGCAGCCACGCCTCGGCGCAGCCCGTGGCCTGCAGGAATTGCGTTCCGGTCGGGGACGACTGGCTCACGATGTTGAGAGCCCGGTGCCCCCAGTGGGACGGCATCTGCCGACCGCCGGAGTTGGGATCCTCAGCTGCGGCGACCGCCGCCAGCAGCATCTCTGTCGGGGTCATCCCGAGGGTGAGGCACAGGGCGCGGTCGCGGTAATACGGGTAGAACCAATCGGAGCCCGGCCGCAGCACTTTGCCGGCGGCGACCAGCACCGCTTCGTGGCCGGCGCCGGAAATCTGGAAGAAGATCCTGCCCTGGCGCTTCAGCTGGAGCTCTTTGTCGTCCAGCCGGCGCGACATGTACATCAAGCGGAACATGTCGAGCAGCTCAGGCTTTGACAGCGGCTGGCGTGCGGCCCGCGCCTCGGATCGAGCGCGCGTCTTGGGGGTCGTCATAGGTCGCAAAATAGCTAGAGGTGGACGGCCTCGCCAAAGCTCCCTTCGGAGCTCACCAGCGTTCCATTTTCACGTCCGCCAATGCGCTGTTCAGGTCGTTGAATTTCAGATCGCGCGGCGCCGCAGGGAGGAGGGGGCTCGTGTAGTCGCTCTGGCCTCCGCGCACCGGAACGCGAAAGTGAGCAAAACGGCCGTCTCCGAGATCCGCCGACACCAGCACCGACATTTGAAAGTCCGCCGGGACATGTTCCTGGGTGATGCGCATGCGAACGGCGAAGCGACCGTTGTCGGCAGCCTGGGGACTCCAGGCGACGTGGTACGTGGGAATCGCGGTTCCTTTGACCCACTCGTCGAAAAACCAGTCCATCGAGACGCCCATGTGCCGCTCGACGACCCGGCGGAAGTCGTCCGTGGTGGCTGGAGCGCCGCGGTAGGACTGGTAGAAATCGCGCAGCATTGCGGTGAAGCGGTCTTCTTTCATGGTGCTGAGATCGAGCATCATGATCCGCAGCATGTGGAGCACCCACGCGCCCTTCTCGTAAATCATGATGTCGTAGCCGCGCCGGGCCGCTGGCGACGAGTTGCGGTACCCGATCCAGATCGGCCCGGCGTCATCACGATCGTCGTGGATGTCGCTCCTGTACTGGTCAAGAAACTTGAAGTATTCGACGTTGTGCTTGCGCTCGGCCTGCAGATACCACAACGCTGAAAACGACGCCATCCCCTCACTCAGCCACGCGTCGCGATACGACACCGGCTGCACACCGTTCCCCCACCATTGATGGGCAACCTCGTGCGCGCGGAAGAACTCGTCGAACCCGTCCAAGGCGGTCTCCTGGAAGGTGGACCACGAGAGATCGATCATGCCGGGGAACGAGACGCCTTCGCCATAAGGAATCTCCGTCACGAAAAAGTGGCTGTAGGCGCACTCCCCGAACAGCTTCGTGAACAGCTTGAGGCTGTTCGAAACGTCGGATGCCACGTTTTCCTTCATATGCGTTTGTTCCGGAATCATTCTCCCCTGCAGGGCGAGTTGACGGCGCAGCTCGCGGTGCGCGTCCTCCGAAAGGAGCACGTCGAGGGGCGGCGCGTCCGGCTGCTGCACGTGGTAGTTGTCGAACAGGCCCAGATTGAACGTGGCATACGACGTGGGCAGCCGCGTGACCCAGTGCGTCGTCATCACCTTCGCCGCACCACTGGAATCGACACGCTCGCCGATGCTGGCGATCGGATACCAGTTCGGTGAGTGGAAGGTGAGATCGAAGTTCGCGTGATTGATCCCCTGCCCGTTGATCGGATACCAAGCGGCCCCAGGGTCGATGAAGAACCAGTTCAGGAAGCGATCGATGAGGTCGCCGTGATACCACAGCGTCAATGACAACGAGTCGCCGGTCGCGAGACGGTGCGGCGCGCGCACCCAGAGATCGTCGTCGTCTTTGGCCTTGAAGACGGCCGCGGTGTCTCCGCCGACCCACCGCGCCGAGTCGACCAGCAGCTTGCTGTGCAACCGGAACAGCAACCAGGGCCCGAGCGGTTCTTCCGCTCTCATGGAGAGGGTTGCGCGCGCGACGAAGTCGAGGTCCGCGGATCCGGTGGGGGTGAGCCGAACGTCCACGCTGTAGCTCGGTACGGTAAGGCGCTTACGGTACCACCAGGCGCCTGAACCAGGAGCTGGCGTCTGCAGTGGAAATTCCGTCACGACCACCCAACTCCCACCCCAGCGCGCCCTGTTGATGGGTCGATAGAGCTGCACCGTTTCGTTGGCGGACGGGTCGATCTCGAACAGCACTGCGCCGCCGTGTTCGCGCTCGAGGCGCGCGAGGAAGAATCCGGTCGTGTCGTCATTCAACAGCGGAGCGATGACGGAGTTCTCGTAGGAACCTTCGTTCTCGCCGCGGAACGACGCGATGAAATCCTTGACGTGGCCCGTCAGCTCGGAAGGCGGGTTCCCGGCAGTGAACTGGAGACGCCCGAGCAGTTGCGGTGTTGAGTCGTCAAACAGCAGGATCGCTTCCGTTACACTGTCGTTCATGGAACCGGAGCCCCCGAATCGCTGCAGCTCCGCCTGCTCGGCGGGCACCGTCGGCGCCAACGAAAAGGCCGCCTTTCCCTGGAACACGACCCCGACGGTCTGGCCGCCGATCGGACTCAGGTAGTAGAGAAACCCATGCTCCAGCGTCAGCCGTCCCACGTCCCGCGTGACGACCAGGTGATTCACCTCGGCCACTTTGCCGGGAACCACTGTGAGATTCTGTAATGCGTGATAGCGGTCCAGGTACCCGGTGCCTTGAGCGGCGACGAATCCTGGAGCGACCAACGTGAGAGCGACCAGAACAGCGCGCATGGGACGGCTCCACAGGGGACGCCAACTGTACAAGAGTGACGCTTGCGAGTGCGATTCCACCAAGTCGATTGGCTGTAATCAGGTTGGCGCTCACCGTGGACAGTGTCAATATTTGCTCGTATGGACTACAGCGTAGCGCAGAAACTTCTAGAGCATTTTCCCTACGGGCTCTACGTCGTCACCGTCCGCGCGGACGGCGAGGAGCACGGCATGACGGCGAACTGGATCACCCAGGCTTCCGTCGACCCTCCGATGATCGCCGTCTCGATCGAGAATACTTCGAAGACGATCGGCCTCATCCGTGACGCCCATCACTTCGCTGTCAGCCTTTTGACTACAGAGCAGGGGGAGCTCGCCGGCAAGCTGGGAAGGACGTCGGAACAGGCCCCGCAGAAGCTCAAGGGCGTCAAGACGAAACCGGCACCGAGGGCCCAGACACCGGTGTTGACGGAGGCCCTAGGCTGGGTGGAGTGTCGCGCCGTCGCCTCGCTCCCCGCCGGGGATCACACGATGGTGCTGGGCGAGATCCTGGAAGCAGGCGTCGAAAACGCGGATGCGACACCGCTGACGCTGAAAGAGGCTGGACTCAAGTACGGCTGACAGCTGTCAGCTATCAGCTGTCAGTTTCTTCGGTACACGACTTTCCCGCCGACGATCGTGACGGACACACGGGCAGTCGCCAGCGATTCCGGCGCCATCGTGAACAGGTTGTGGTCCAGGACCACGACGTCTCCGTCCATGCCGGGAGCGAGCGTTCCCCATTGGTGCTCGGCGAATACCGCCCACGCGTTGTTCGCCGTATAGGCCTTGAGCGCCTCGGCGAGCGTGATCTTCTGCTCCGGTACCCAGCCGCCCGGATTCTTGTCGTCGAGGGTGCGCCGTGTGACGGCGGCATAGACGCCCCACAGCGGATCGATCGTCGCCACGGTCCAGTCGGAGCCGAAGGCGAGGGGCGCACCGGTGTTCAGGAGATCCCGGAATGCGTACGTCGTCTTGATGCGCTCGGGGCCGATGCGCTGCACCACCCAGCGGCCGTCATCGATCGCGTGATACGGCTGCATCGACGGCACGATCCTGCCCTGGCCGAACCTGGGGATGTCTTCGCGGCGCAGGTGCTGCGCGTGCTCGATCCGGAAGCGACGGTCCCGGGTCCCGTGCACTTTGGCGACGCTGTCGTACATGGCGAGCAGGTCGGCGTTGGCCCGATCGCCGATGGCATGGACGGCGATCTGCAGTCCCGCCGAATCGGCGTTGCCGATCCAGGTCGCCATGTCCTGTTCCGGATTCTGCAGTAACCCGTGGTATCCGGCGGAGTCGTTGTAGGCATCGAAGAAGTAGGCCGTGCGCGCTCCGGCCGACCCATCCATGAACCCCTTCAACCCGCCGATACGCACCCAATCGTCTCCAGCGCCGCTCGCGCGAATCGTGTCGGCGACGGCGCGCCACTGGTCGAGCGGAAGGTAGAGGTAGACGCGCAGCGTCATGCGGCCAGCCTTCTCGAGCCGCCGGTAGCTCGCAAGCCCCGCCCACGATGCCGACATGTTGGCGGTGGCGGTGACGCCGAGCGACGCCGCATAGGCCAGGGCGCGCGCGACCGCGGAATCGGTTTCAGCGGGCGTGGGTGCGGGGACGGCCTTGTAAATCAGGTCGAGCGCCTGGTCCTTGAAAATCCCTGTCGGCTCGCCGGTCCGGGCATCGTGCAGGATTTCGCCGCCCGATGGCGTGGGCGTTGCTTTGGTGACGTTCGCGGCTTTGAGCGCCGCCGTGTTGGCCAGCGCTTCGTGCCCGTCGAGTCGATTGATGAAGACGGGGTTATTCGGCGTGATCGAATCGATCCACTCGCGGCGCGGCAGCGTCTGCCCGGGCCACAGCGTGTGATCCCAGTCGCCGCCGAGAATCCACTGGCCGACACCCCGCGTCTTCGCGAACGCGGCGACGCGGCGGATGAATTCCTGCGGTGTGGCGGCGTTGCGGAGATCGAGCGACGCGAGCTGAAACCCGCCGTCCACGAAATGCGTGTGCCCGTCGGCGAAACCGGGCATCACGAGCCCGCCGTGCGCGTCGATCACCTGCGTGGACGGGCCGATGTACTTGGCGATGACGCCTGAGTCGTCGACGGCGAGGATCTTGCCGGCCTTGATCCAGACCGTGCCCGGCCGCGCGTCGCCGGAGGACAGGCCGGTCCAAACCATACCGTGCGTGATGACGATGTCCGCAGAATCTCCCGCCCCGCATGCGGCGAGACAGACAAGCAGCGCAGCAGCGGCAACCGTGCGAGTCATATGGCGAGTCTCCTGATCAGCGCAGCTTGGCGACGCGGCGGATCGTGTCGATGGCGGCGATGGGATCGACGCCCGGGGCCTCGGGTTTGGGGGGCGCGCTCAAGGCATCGCGAATGTCGAGCAACACTTCGAGCAGCAGCTGCTC
>DATFSB010000471.1:0-20891 GCA_035262825.1 Gemmatimonadales bacterium
TGGCAGGTCGGCATCGCCGCCGGCGTGATCCTCGTTGTCACGCTGGTGTTGTCGAGCCTCAAGCCCGCCGCCCCGACCGTCGAAGGCGGCACGCCGTGGATCGACTCGGTGCGCCGCGGCGAGATGCTGCGCGAAGTGCGCGGCCCGGGGACGCTCGTCCCCGAGCACATCCGCTACATCTCGACGCTCGCTTCCGCCCGGGTCGAGCGCCTCATCGTCGTAGCCGGCCAGCAGGTTCAGGAGAACACCCTGTTGCTCGAGCTGTCGAACCCCGACGTGCAGATTCAGGCGCTGCAGGCGGAGCAGCAGTACACCGCCGCGCAGGCGCAGCTCGTGAGCCTGCGCACCACGCTGCAGAGCCAGAAGCTCACGCAGGAAGGCGTCGTCGCGACGACGCGCACCGATTACGAAGCGGCGAAGCGCGCCGCTCTGGGAGCCGACACCCTCGCGGGACACGGGCTCATCGCCCCCAACGACGCCGCACTCGCCAAGGACCGGGCGGTGGAGCTCGAGACGCGCTACCGCGTCGAGCAGCAACGGCTCGAGCTCATGGCCTCGACTATCGATTCACAGGTCGCCGTGCAGGTCTCGCAAGTCGCGCGGCTCCGGGCCATCGCCCAGTTCCAGGAGACGCGCGTGCGCTCGCTGCAGGTGCGCGCCGGGGTGGCCGGCACCGTGACCGACCTGACACTGCAGGCGGGCCAATGGGTCACTGAGGGGACGATCCTCGCCAAAGTCGTCCAGCCGGGGAAACTCAAGGCCGTGTTGCAGATCCCCGAAACGATGGCGAGGGACGTGCTGATCGGGCAGCCCGCGACGATCGATACCCGGAACGGTCTCATCAAGGGACACGTGAGTCGCTCCGACGCCAACGCGACGAACGGCACGGTGACGGTGGACGTGTCGCTCGAGGGGACGCTCCCGGTAGGAGCTCGGCCCGATCTGTCGGTGGACGGCACGATCGAGGTCGACCGGCTCGAGAACGTGCTGTACACCGGCCGCCCCGCCTACGGCCAGCCGAACAGCTCGATCGGGATGTTCAAGGTGGTCGAAGGTGGCCACTACGCCGTGCGCGTCCAGGTGCGCGTCGGCCGCACCTCGGTGAATTCAATCGAGATCATCCAGGGCCTCGCCCAGGGTGATCGCGTGATTCTCTCGGATATGTCGCAGTATGACAATGTGGATCGCGTAAAACTGAAGTGATCGGTGGCCGGTGGTCAGTGACGCATTACTGGCCACCGGTCACCGACCACTGGCCACCGTCACACAAGGAGACCCAATGCCGGGCAACGGTGCCGCAACCCTCATTCAGCTCCAGGGCATCAAGAAAGTGTTCTATACCGACGAAGTCGAGACGCACGCGCTGGCCGACGTGCACCTCGGGATCAAGCAGGGCGAGTACGTCGCCATCGCCGGGCCATCGGGCTGCGGCAAGACGACGCTGCTCTCGATCCTCGGCTTGCTCGACACGCCGACCGACGGCAGCTACCTGCTCGACAACCAGCCGGTCGCCAACCTCTCCGCGGCCGATCGCGCCCGCGTCCGCAACCGGCAGATCGGGTTCATCTTCCAGGCGTTCAACCTGATCGGCGATCTCACCGTGTACGAGAACGTCGAGCTGCCGCTGACCTACCGCGGGCTCTCGGGCGCCGAGCGGAAGAAGCGCGTCACCGACGCGCTCGAGCGGGTGGGGATGTCACACCGCATCAAGCACTATCCGGCACAGCTCTCGGGCGGTCAGCAGCAGCGCGTGGCCGTGGCCCGGGCGGTGGCCGGCGACCCCGCGATCCTGCTCGCCGACGAGCCGACTGGAAACCTCGACTCGTCCAACGGTGAAGCGGTGATGGAGCTGTTGCGCGAGCTGCACCGCGGCGGCGCCACGATCTGCATGGTGACGCACGATCCACGCTACGCCGCGCACGCCGATCGCACGATCGAGCTGTTCGACGGTCGGGTGGTCGAGGAGCACGGAGCGGGACTGGGCTCGGCAGCGCACCACTAGCATGGAGACGCTGCTCCAGGATCTGCGCTACGCCGCGCGCTCCCTCACCCGGAGCCCGGGGCTGACGCTCGCCGCCGTGCTGACCCTCGGGCTCGGCATCGGGGCCAACAGCGCGATGTTCGGTGTCGTCGACCGCCTCTACTTCCGCCCGCCGGCGCACCTGGTGGATCCTGCTCGCATCGTGCGCGTCAACGTCACCAGGACGCAGCCGCCGGTCGGCACGATCACGGGCCGGCTCGCGGACTTCCCTCGTTACACCGAGCTGAAGGACCATGCCCACGCGCTGTCTGCGGTCGCCGCGTACTCCGGGATGTCGTTCAGCCTCGGTCGCGGCCAGGAAGCCCAGCGAGTATCCGGCGAGGCGGTGAGCTCCTCGTTCTTCCCCCTCACGGGTGTACAGCCGGAGCGCGGCCGCTTCTTCACTGCCGACGAGGATCGTAAAGGGGGTGCGCACGTCGCCGTGCTGAGCCACGAATTCTGGCACGCTCAGTACGCCGATGATCCCGACGTCCTCGGCAAGACGGTGCGGCTGAGTGCCGCGACGTACACCGTGATCGGCATCGCACCCCGGGGGTTCACCGGCGTCGACTTGCACCAGCCCGACGTCTGGGTGCCGATCAGTGTGGCGGGCCCCGAGATGAGTTGGCCGATGCTGCTGGACTGCGATGGTTGCTGGTGGTTGACGACGATCGCGCGGCTGGCGCCGGGTGCGACTCCCGCGCAAGCCGCGAACGAGGCAACTGCCCTGTATCGCGCGCACGTCGAGCAATCGGGACCGGACGCCGCAAGGGCAGACTCCACGGCCACGGTCTCGATGAACTCGGTGCACCAGGCACTGGGACCCAACGTCGATAGCGCCGCCAAGCTCTCGCTCTGGTTGATCGGCGTGTGCGGTGCCGTGCTGCTCATCGCCTGCGCCAACGTCGCGAACCTGCTCCTCGCCCGTGCGTTGCAGCGTCGTCGGGAGATCGCGGTCCGTGTCGCGCTCGGCGCCGGTCGCGGACGCCTCGTCCGCCAGCTCTACGCCGAGAGCGTGCTGCTTGCAGGCGTAGGTTTCGGTGCGGCGCTACTCGTCACGGTGTGGGCAGGTCCGCTGCTGCGGTCGGCCCTGCTCCCCGATGCCGCCCCCGGCAACCCGTTCGAGCTGCGGGTGTTCCTGTTCAGCGCCGCCGTGGCGCTGGCGACGGCGCTCTTCGCCGGACTCGCTCCAGCCGTCCACGCTGGAGTCCCCGATCTCTCCGGTGCGCTGAAGGCGGGGACCCGCGAAGGGGGTGCCGTTCGCTCACGGACCCGTTCCGGCCTGCTCGTCGGCCAAGTCGCGCTGACCTTCATCCTGCTCACGGGCGCGGGGCTGTTCATTACGAGTCTGCACCAGGTGCTCGGGTTGCGACTCGGGTTCGACCCCGACCACCTCATCGTCGCCAACGTGAATCTCAGTGCTCTCGGCTACAAACGCGCCGAGATCAATGCGACCTACGAGCGCATGCGGGAGCGCGTACAGCGGATTCCCGGCGTCGCCAGCGCGAGCCTGTCGATCGGGACGCCGTTCCAAACGAGCTGGGCGATGTCGGTGGCAGTCCCGGGGCGAGACTCGATTCCCCAAGTCCGGACCGGCGGGCCCTACATCGCCGCGGTGACACCGGACTACTTCCGCACCATGGGAACCGCACTCCGGCGGGGGCGCTCCTTCACCGACGCCGACCGCGTCGGTGCGCAACCTGTCGCCGTCGTGAACGAGTCGATGGCGCGGCTGGTGTGGCCTGGTGACAACGCGGTCGGCAAGACGATGCAGCTCGGCAGCGATCCCCGTCTCTTCGAGATCGTGGGAGTCGTGGAAGATGCCCGCATGCAGTCGGTCACGGATGGGCTGGTGATTCAGTTCTTCGTACCGCTGGCACAATCGGACTCGATCCTATCCAGCGACATCAGCTCGCTCATCATCCGGACGTCGGGACCTGCCGCCTCGCTCACGAATCTCGTGCGACGGGAGATCCAGGCCAGCTCACCAGACCTTCCCTATCCGAACATCGACCCGATGCCGGCGATGTTCGCCGATCAGCTGCGGCCGTGGCGCCTCGGCTCGTCACTGTTCACGCTTTTCGGCTCACTGGGCGTCCTGCTCGCGGCGATCGGGTTGTATGGCGTGCTGGGCTATGGCGTAGCGCAGCGCACCCAGGAATTCGGCATCCGTATCGCGCTGGGTGCCGAGCGTCGCAGCGTGCTGGGCCTGGTCTTGCGTCAGGGCCTCCAGCTCACGCTCGCCGCCGTCGCGCTCGGCGTGGTGGGCGCCCTCGCCGCGGGTCGGGCGATCGCGTCGCTGCTGTACGGCGTGTCGCCGCACAATCCGCTGGTATTGCTTGCCGTGGCAACGATCCTGACCTGCGTCGCGCTCGTCGCGAGCTATCTGCCCGCGCGCCGGGCGACGCGCGTCGATCCGATGGTGGCGCTGCGATACGAGTGACCCATGGACACCCTGCTCCAGGATCTCCGCTATGCCTTCCGCACCCTCGCCAGGGGGCCCGGCTTCACGGCCGTCACCGTGCTCACGCTGGCGATCGGGATCGGCGCCAATACGGCCGTGTTCAGCGTCGTCTACAATCTGTTGTTCAACCCGCTTCCCTGGGCGCAGCCTGGTCGACTGGTCGCGGTGTGGGAGGTTGGTCCGCTCGGGAACGATCACACTGAGCTCTCTCCCGCCGACTTCCACGACTTTCGCACGGCGGCGCGCAGCTTCGACCACCTGGTCACGCACTCGTGGTGGTCCGCCACCCTGACAGGCGGCCCCCAGCCTGAGCGGGTTCAGGGATTCCTCGTCTCTCCCGACTATTTCGATGCCCTCGGGGTGCGGCCGCTTCATGGACGGGCGTTTGCGCTCGGAGAAGACGAGCCCGGGAGGAACGGCGTCGTGGTGTTGAGCTACGGACTGTGGCAACGCCGGTTCGGAGGCGACCTCGGGATCCTCGGACGCGCGATCACGGTGGACGGCACGACGCGCACCGTGATCGGTGTGTTGCCGCCCGGGGTCACGTATCCCGCGCCGGGCGATATCTGGGCCCCTCTGACCGCCGATTCCGCGATCTGGCGCAATCGGCTGGGTCATTGGCTCCTGGTCACAGGCCGGCTGGCGCCCGGAGTGTCGGTAGCGCGCGCCCAGGCCGAGCTGGCGACGATCTCCGGCCGGCTGCGGGCCGATTACCCGGCGACCAACACCGGCTGGGGCGTCAATGTGCGGCCGCTCGAGCGCGATGTGGCGCGACAGGTGGAGCCCCTGCTGTTGATCCTGCTGGCCGGCGTCGCCTTCGTGTTGCTGATCGCGTGCGTCAACGTCGCCAATCTCCTGTTGGCGCGGGGGACCGGGCGGCGTCGTGAGCTCGCGATGCGCGCCACGCTCGGCGCGGGTCGGATCCGTCTCATGCGGCAGCTCCTGACCGAGAGTGTCGCGCTGGCACTGACGGGAGGGGCGGCCGGTATTCTCCTCGCGGTGTGGGGTGTTGGCCTGCTGCGCGGACTCGTACCCGTTGAGCAGCAGCGCTTCCTGGCCGGATTCGATCGCATCGGGATGAACGCGCCCGCTCTGCTCTTCACCCTCGCCACCGCCCTCGTGACCGCGCTCATCTTCGGGCTGCTGCCGGCGCTGCGCGGCGCCGCGGCCGACCTGCACGCGGCGCTCCAGGAGGGCGAGCGATCCGGAGGTGCGCCCACGCGACACCGGCTGCGGCGCGTCCTGGTCACCGCGGAAGTGGCCCTCGCATTGGTACTGCTCGTGGGAGCCGGCTTGATGTTTCGCAGTGTCCGTCATCTGCTGGACACGCCCCCCGGCTTCGATCCTGACAGCGTGGCGCTCACCGGCGTGGCGCTGCCGCCGCGTTACGCAACGCCCGAGCGGATGGTCGCCTTCTACCAGGATCTGGTCGGTCGCCTCGCGGCGCTGCCGGGGGTATCGCGGGGCGCCGCGGGAGCCGCCAGCGTGGTCCCGCTGTGCCAATGCAACCAGACGGGAACGTTCCAGATCGTGGGCGCCCCGCCGTTCCCGCCCGGGGAAGGTCCGGATGTCGGCGTACGTGTCGTGACAGGTGGGTACTTCAGCGCGCTCGGCGCGTCGATGGTCGCCGGCCGCGGACTGTCCGATCGGGACGGCGCCCGCGCACCGCGAGTGGTCGTCATCAATCAGACGCTGGCGCGTCGCTTCTTTCCGGACGGCGCCGTGGGCCGGCACATCTACATGGGCGGTCCGGATACTTCAGGGATCGACATCGTCGGGATCGTGTCCGACGTGCGCCACGACGGCCCCGCGCGACTGCCGGGAGCCGAGCTGTACCTCCCGCTGGCCCAGGCCCCGGTGCAGGAGATGACGCTCGCGGTCCGGGCCCGGAACCCGGCGGCGCTGCTTCCAGCCATCCGGGCAGCCGTGCAGGCCATCGACCCCGACCTCCCGGTGGCCGATCAACGCACGATGCGCGAGGCATTCAACCTGGTGTTGGGCCCGCACCGCCTGTCCCAGCGGCTGTTGGCCGTGCTCGGGGCCATCGCCCTGCTCCTCGCCGCGGTCGGGATCTACGCGGTCGTGGCACAACTCATCATGGAGCGGACTCGAGAGATCGGAATCCGCGTCGCCCTGGGTGGCAGCCGCGCCGCGGTGCTCGCGCTCCTGCTGTGGCAGGGGGTCACGCCGGCGGCGTGGGGGTTGGTGGCCGGCACGGCGGGTGCCGTCGCCCTCACACAAACGTTGCGGTCGCAGTTGTTCGGCGTTCACGCGGGCGATCCACTGACCATTGTCGTAGTGGCCGCTCTGCTCTTCGCGGTGGCGACGCTCGCGACTTATGCACCGGTCCGCCGGGCGACGCGGGTCGATCCGATGGTGGCTCTCCGATACGAGTGAGGTGAACCCATGGACACGCTGCTCCAGAATCTGCGTTCCGCACTCCAAACGCTCAGCGGCCACCCGGCCTTCACGCTCGCGGCTGCGATGTCGCTCGGCTTGAGCCTGCAGAACGGCCCGGCGCGGCGTCTGCCCGAGCGGCGCACCGTCCGCGTCGCGCGCGTCGTCGCCCCCGCGCCGCACCGCTCTCCGTCGTGGATGGACTACATCGATTTCCGGCGCGGCTCGGGAGACGTGCTGCGCTGGATCGGAAGCACAGACAGTGACGAGTGGTCAGTGGTCTGTGGCCGGTGTGCGCAGCGAATAGTTGCCTGCCCGCATCACCGGCCACCGGTCACCGACCACCCCGGGGACCTGATGTGATTACGCTCCGCAATCTCGAGAAAGCATATCCCCAGGGCGCCGGCAAGGTCTTCGTCCTGCGCCAGATCTCGCTCGATCTGAAACAGGGCGAGTTCGTCACGATCATGGGCCCTTCGGGCGCCGGGAAATCGACGCTGCTCGCGATCCTCGGCATGCTCGACGGCGAGTGGACCGGCGAGTACAGCCTGCTGGATCATGCCGTCCACAAGATGAAGCCCAAAGATCGCGTAGCGCTGCACAAGCAGTACGTCGGTTTCGTGTTCCAGCAGTACCACCTGCTCGACGACCTCACCGTCGCCGAGAATCTCGACATCCCGCTGTCGTACCGGGACATCAAGAAGGCGGAGCGCCAGGCGATCGTGGCAGACACCCTCGACCGCTTCGGCATGGTGGCGAAGAAGGACCTCTATCCGCGGCAGCTCTCCGGCGGCCAGCAGCAGCTCGTCGCCGTGGCGCGCGCGGTGATCCACAAGCCGTCGCTGCTGCTCGCCGACGAGCCCACCGGCAACCTTCACTCCGAGCAGGGCCGCGAGATCATGGAGCTGTTCAAGAAGCTCAACAGCAACGGCACGACGATCGTTCAGGTGACGCATTCGGAGACGAATGCGGGGTATGGCAACCGCATCGTGCAGTTGAAGGATGGGTGGATTGTGAAGTAGGAGCGTTGTGGGTCATGGGTATTGAGTTGAACCGCCTTACCCACGACTCAGTACCCAGGATGCATTTGAGGGTCACCATGGATACCCTGTTCCAAGACCTCCGCCACGCCACCCGCGCCCTGCGCGCAAGCCCCGGCTTCACGCTCGTCGCGGTGCTTACGCTGGCGCTCGGCATCGGCGCGAACACCGCGATCTTCTCGGTCGTCAACGGCGTGCTGCTCGCGCCGTTGCCGTATCGCGAGCCGGCCCGGCTCGTCACCGTGAACCACTTCTACCCGTCGCTCAACAACCTGCGCGCGCCGGTCTCGGTGCCGGGGTTCCGCGACTACTCGGCCCGGACTGACCTGTTCACCAGCGCCGCCGTGGAGAACGGCGTGGCCATGAACCTGACGGGAGTCGCCGAGCCGGAGCGCGTCACCGTCGAGAAAGTGAGCGGCGCCTATTTCTCCACGCTGGGGGTTGGCGCGGCGCTTGGGCGGACGCTGCAGCCTGACGAGGCGGAAGCCGGCAAGGACCACGTCGTCGTCCTGACCTGGGGGTTCTGGCAGAGCCATTTCGGCGGCGACCGCGGCGCGGTGGGGCGCAAGCTGACGCTCGACAACCAGGACTACCAGATCGTCGGCGTGCTGCCGGCGAGCTTCCGCGATTTCTTTACGCGCCGCGCCGATGTGTTCATGCCGATCGTGTTCACGCCCGATCAGTTCGCCGACAGCCGTCGCACCAACGAGTTCCTGCCGTTCATCGGGCGACTCGCGCCCGGCGTGACGCTTGAGCGCGCCCAGTCCGAGCTGCACACGCTCGCGGTGCAGCTGCGCACGACGTACACACAGAGCTATGCACCCGACTGGGACCTCAAGGTGACGGCGCTGTCCGACGAAGCGTCGCGCGGCGTCCGCTCCGGTCTTCTCATCCTGCTCGGCGCCGTCGTGTTCGTGCTGCTCATCGCCTGCGCCAATGTGGCCAACCTGCAGCTCGCTCGCACCGCGGCAAAGGCGCGCGACATCGCGGTGCGCGTGGCGCTGGGGGCCAGCCCGCGTCGGTTAATGCGCTACCTGCTGACCGAGAGCGTCGTGCTGGCGCTCGCCGGCGGTGTCGTCGGCGTGGTGCTCGCGCTGTGGGGCGTGCCGACTCTGTTGTCGCTCAACGGCGGCAATCTCCCCGCGACAGCGCATGTGGGCGTGGACGTCCGCGTGCTGTGGTTCGCGCTGCTCGTGTCGCTCGGCACCGGACTGCTCTTCGGGCTCGCCCCGGCTCTCCAGATGGCGCGCACCGATCTGCATGAGTCCCTGAAGGAAGGGGGACGCTCGGTGGGACACCGTTCGAGCCTCGCACTGCGTCGCGGGCTCGTGGTCTCCACCGTAGCCCTCGCCCTCACGCTCCTGATCGGCGCCGGGCTCCTGATCCGGAGCTTCGCGCGGGTCGTGGCGGTGAATCCCGGATTCGCCCCCGATCAACTGCTCGTGTTCAACGTGTCGCTGCCGCAGACCAAGTACCCGAACGACACGGTACGCAAGCAGGTGCTGCTGGGGATCAACGATGCGCTCAACAACACCGCCGGCGTGGTGAGCGCCGGCGGCGTGAGCGAGATCCCGTTCGGCGGCAGCTGGTCCACGGGGAGCTTCAACGTCGAGGGCTACCAGGTTCCTCCCAACGCTCCGGGGCCGTGGGGGGACATGCGGACCGTGACGCCGACGTACTTCGCCACGATGCGCGCCCCGCTTTTGGCCGGGCGGCAGTTCACGGCAGCGGATCGCACCGGGGCGCCGGCGGTGTGCATCGTCGATGAGGAGATGGTGCACCGCTACTGGCCGCACACCGATCCCATCGGCAAACGCATCACGTTCAACAACCTCACCGACTCCTCGATCCAGTGGATCCAGGTGGTGGGGGTGGTGGCGCACCTGGCGCACGAGGGACTCGACGCCCAGAAGCGCGTCCAGGTCTACTTCTCGCTGGCCCAGAACGGGCTGCCGTTCCTCAACTACGCCGTGCGCACCACCGCTGACCCCATGGCCGCGCTCCCCGGCATCCGCGCGGCGGTGCGCTCGGTCGATCCCGAGCTGCCGCTCGCCAACGTGAACACGATGCAGCAGCTGATCGACAACTCCACCGGCCAGCGCCGCTTCGCGATGGTGCTGTTGATCGGGTTCTCGCTGCTCGCGATGACGCTGGCGTCGATCGGGTTGTACGGCGTGATGAGCTACACCGTGTCGCAGCGCTCCCGCGAGCTCGGCGTGCGTCTCGCCCTCGGCGCCGACACGCGCGAGGTGATGGGACTGGTGCTGGTGCAGGGACTGCGGCTCACCCTCGCGGGCGTGGCGATCGGCCTGCTCGCGGCGTTCGGGGTGACGCGCGTGATGAAGAACATGTTGTTCGGCTTGAGCAGCACCGACCCGCTCACCTTCGTGGGGATCTCGTTTCTGCTCGTCGGGGTCGCGCTCGTCGCCAGTTATCTGCCGGCGCTGCGCGCGACGAGGGTGGATCCGGTGGTTGCTCTGCGTACTGAATAGAGGCGTCATGGGTCGTTGGTAGTGAGTAGACGCCATTACCAACAACCCATGACCCATGACGCTCTCCGGAGAACACATGGACACCCTGCTCCAGGATCTCAAATACGCCGCCCGCCAGCTCGCGTCGCGCCCCGGCTTCACCGCCGTCGCAGTGCTCACGCTCGCCCTCGGCATCGGCGCGACAACGGCGATCTTCAGCGTCGCCGATGCGGTGCTGCTGCGCCCGCTCCCCTACCCCGACGCCGCACGGCTCACGGTGCTGTGGGGCGCGCGCGGCACGCAGCGGCCGCTGCTCTTCCCCATCCCCGACTTCGTCGACTGGCGCGCTCGCAATCACAGCTTCGTCGACATGGGCATCGTGCGGTCGCAGAGCGTGAACCTCACCGGCACCGACAAGCCGGACCGGCTCATCGGCAGTTTCATCAGCGCGAGCACGCTCCGGTTGCTGGGCGCCCGCACGGTTCTGGGCCGGTTGTTCACGGAGCAGGAGACCGCCATCGGCGCGGGACAGCAGGTCGCCGTGATCTCGTACGGGGCCTGGCAGGGCCGTTTCGGCGGCGCGCCCGACATCGTGGGACGCAGCGTGTCGCTCAACGGGCGCCCGCACGTGGTGATCGGCGTGACGGCGCAGCAATTCCAGGATGCGTTTGGACCGATCGAGGTCTGGCTGCCGATCACCTCGGCACCCAACCCTGCCTGGTTCCAGCGGGGCCAACCCAACGTATGGGCCGTCGCACTGTTGAAGCCGGACGTCACGCTTGCCGATGCCCAGCGCGATCTCTCATCGATCGCCGCCCAGCTCGCCGCCGAGTATCCCACGACAAACGGCGGCAGCGACGCGTTCGTCCTGCCGTTGCGCGGATTTCTCGTCGGCGGCACGCGGGCGACGTTGATGATCGTCCTGGCCTTCGTGGGCGTGGTGCTGCTGATCGCATGCGCCAACGTCGCCAACCTGCAGCTGGCGCGGGCGACGTCGCGAGTGCGGGAGATCTCGGTGCGCGCGGCGCTCGGCGCCAGCCGACTCCGGCTCGTCCGGCAGCTCCTCACCGAGAGCCTCGCCCTCTCGATCCTCGGCGGCGCGCTGGGTGTCGGGCTGGCCTACTGGACGGTCGGCGCGATCGTCGCCGCGGCGCCGGGCGGCCTACCCACCTTCGGCAGCGTCGGCATCAACGTGCGGGTGCTGACCTTTTCCACCGCCGTCATCGTCCTGAGCGGCCTGCTGTTCGGGATCGCGCCGGCGTTGCACGGCACGCGCGTCGACCTGGGGGCGGCACTGACGCAGCGCTCGGGAGACGGCGGCCGTGGCGGCCGGTTCGATCTGCGGCAGACGTTCGTCGCGATCCAGATGGCGCTGTGCATTGTGCTGCTGGTCGGCGCCGGGCTGCTGGCGCGCACGCTCGCCGCGCTGCGCCAGGTCGACCCGGGATTCGATACCGATCGCCTGCTGACCGCCGAGTTCCGGCTGCCCGCCATCAAGTACAACACCCCGGAGAAGATGAACCAGTTCATGACGAGCGCGCTGGCCGCGATCCGCGCGGTGCCGGGCGTCCGGCGGGCGGCCCTGGTGAACGCGATGCCGTTGTCGGGCAACTGGGGCGGCATCCAGTACGCCTCCCTCGACCACCCGGAGCTGAACACCGCGACGGCGCCCATGGCCCAGTTGAACGGTATGAGTGACGGGGCGTTCGCCGCGATGGGCATCCGGCTCGAAGGCCGCGATTTCGACACGCGTGACCGCGCCGGGGCACCGCTCGTGGTGATCGTGAACGAAGAGCTGGCCCGCCGCACCTGGCCCGGGCAGCGGGCGTTGGGGCAGCGGCTGCGGCTGGTGCTTGCGCCCGACACGACGGCGGAGGTGATCGGCGTGGCGGCGAACGTCAAACAGGTCACCCTCAGCGAGCCTGCGACACCTCAGATCTACCAGCCGATGCTGCAGGCGCCGGGGATCTTCAACACCGTCGCCGCGCGCACTACCGGGGACCCCGATGCGCTGAACGCCGCCGTGCGCGCCGCCATCTGGTCGGTCGATCCCGATCAACCGGTGTGGAAGATGCGCTCCATGGAATTCCTGGTGCGTCGCGACTTCGCAGCGCCGCGGTTCACGATGGCGCTGACGCTGGCGTTCGCCCTGATCGCGCTGCTGCTCGCGGCGGTCGGCGTGTACGGCACGATGTCCTACGCCGTGGTGCAGCGGACCCGCGAGGTCGGCATCCGCATGGCGCTCGGCGCCCGGCGCGTCGAGGTCGTGCGGCTCGTGCTGCGCCGAGGGCTGGCGGTGATCGCGATCGCGCTGGCGGTCGGCCTCACTGCGGCACTGGGCCTCGCGCCGCTGCTGCGCCGCCAGCTATTTGGCGTGGTGCCGCTCGACCCAGTCACGTTCATGGCGGTGCCGCTCGTGCTGACGGCCGTCGCGCTCGTGGCCTGTTATCTCCCGGCGCGGCGGGCAGCGGCGGTGGATCCGATGGTGGCGTTGCGTACTGAATAAGAAAAGGCGTTTTGGGTCGTGGGTAATGGGTAAACGCCGTTACCAACAACACATGACGCACGATGCCTCAAGGGAGAGCAAATGGACACCCTGCTCCAAGATCTCAAGTACGCCCTCCGCCAGTGCGCCGCACGGCCCGGCTTCACCGCCGTCGCATTGCTCACCCTCATGCTCGGCATCGGCGGTACGACGGTGATCTTCACCGTAATCAACGGCCTGCTGCTGCGACCTCCAGCCGGAGTGCGCCAGCCAGATCGCCTGGTGGCGATTTTCACGAGCGACTACAGCGGCCCACCGTTCGGTGGATCCTCCCTCCCCGATGCCCTCGACTTCGTCGGCCGCACCGAGGTCTTGAGCGGACTCGCCGTATACAACAACCAGATCGTCAGCTTCAACGCCGGAACGGAGCCGGTGCGCGCGCTGGCACAGCTCGTGAACGGTGACTACTTCCGGGTCCTGGGCGTCAGTTCCGCGCTGGGCCGCACGTTCCGTCCAGATGAAGGCGCCACCCCCGGCACGGACCCCGTCGCCGTGCTGAGCTGGGGCTTCTGGAGGAAACTGGGCGGCGATAGCGCGATCATCGGGCGCACCGTTCGTCTCAGCGGCCATCCCGTCACCGTGGTTGGGGTCGCAGCGAGAGACTTCACGGGCCTGATGAACGGATTCGACGTCGGGCTCTGGGTCCCGCTCTCCCAGCTCACGGTGCTCCAGGCCGGCACGACGGATCTCGTGCAGCGAGGCGCGCGATCCTGGCAGCTGGCCGGACGTCTCCAGCCAGGTGTCACGCTTCCGCAGGTGCAAGCCCGGTTTGCGTTCGTCGCCGGCCAGCTGCACCAGGCCTACCCGCAAGACTGGACTGACGTCCACGACGCCCCGCGCCGCATCACGATCGTGCCGCAACAGCGGGCGGGGATCTTCCCACAGATGCGCGGCTCGGTAGTCGGATTCCTGTCGATCCTGATGGTCGTGGCCGGTCTGGTGTTGCTGATTTGCTGCGCCAACCTCGCGAACCTCCAGTTGGCCCGCGCGACGTCACGGCAGCGCGAAATCGCCGTCCGACTCGCCCTGGGAGCGGGACGTGGACGCCTGGTACGTCAACTGCTCACGGAAAGTCTGGCACTCTCGATCATCGGCGCGACGATGGGAGCATTCGTGGCCATCTGGATCGCGAGCCTCGTCGCGGCCGCCCGGCTGCCCGTCCCGATCCCGCTGACCCTCGACCTGCACCTCGATCCACGCGTGCTCCTGTTCACACTGGTGGTGGCCTGCGCCACGACGCTTCTCTTCGGACTCATTCCCGCGCTCCGGGTCACCCGACCCGATCTCGTCCCCGCCCTGCGCCGGGATCAGCCACCGGGGATTGGTGGGTGGCACCGGCTTGGGCTCCGGGATGTGCTGGTTGCAGGTCAGGTGGCGGTGTCCCTCGTCCTGCTCGTCGCGGCCGGACTGCTGCTGCGCAGCCTTCACAAGGCGCAACAGCTCGACCTCGGTTTCGATCCTCGCGGGATTGCCCTGATGACCGTCGAGCCGTCGGTCGAGGGGTACCCGCCGGCGCGCGCAGCTCAGTTCTATGCGATGCTCGTCCGACGCGTCTCCGCCGACCCGGCCGTCCGCGTCGTGTCGTTCACGGAACGGCTGCCGCTCGATATCGCTTTCGAGCGGCGTGGCATCTCGGTCCCGGGGTATCAACCGCATCCCGGGGAGGATATGGAGTTCGGCGCCACCGACGTCGGACCGGGATACTTCGCGGCGATGCAGATCCCCATGGTGCGAGGCCGCGCGTTCACCGAACAGGACCGGCCCGGCGCAGCGCGCGCGGTCATCGTGAACGAGACCTTCGCCCGCCGGTTCTGGCCCGGCCAGAATCCGATCGGGAAAACACTCGACAACGGGGGAGACCAGCCACTGCACGTGGTTGGGGTCGCGCACGACGGCAAGTACGCTTCGTTGGGCGAGGACCCGCGGCCGTTCTTCTACTTTCCCGTGCTGCAAACCCTCGACACGCCGCGCCCAGCGATCGATCTCACTGTGATCGTGCGCACCTCACGCGACCCGGCCGCGCTGTTGCCCACGCTACGTGCCGAGGCGCGAGCCGTCGCTCCCGATCTCCCGGTCTCGCTCACGACCATGGCCGAGCACCTCGGCTTCGCGATGCTGCCGCAACGCGTCGGCTCGGCGGTGCTGGCGGTGTTCGGCGCCCTCGGCCTCGCGTTGGCGCTGCTGGGCCTGTACGGCGTCCTGGCCTACGCAGTCGCGCAGCGCACGCGGGAAATCGGGATCCGGATCGCCCTGGGGGCGCGGGCCGCGGACGTCCGCAGCATGATGTTGCGCCGTGGGGTGATCATCAGCTCCGCCGGGATCGTCGTGGGGCTGCTGCTCGCGGTCGCGGCCGGACGCCTGATCACACGCGTGCTGTTCGACGTCAGTCCCAACGATCCAGCGACGCTGGGCATGGTCGTTCTCCTGCTGCTCGGTGCCGCCGCGCTTGCGGCGTACGTTCCAGCCCGGCGAGCGACGAGAGTGGATCCGATGGTGGCGTTGCGTACTGAATAAGAAAAGGCGTTTTGGGTCGTGGGTAATGAGTAACGCTGTTACCAGCAACCGATGACTCATGACGCCTCATGGAGAGCAAATGGACACCCTGCTCCAGGATCTCAAATACGCCCTCCGCCAGTGCGCCGCGCGGCCCGGCTTCACCGCCGTCGCCGTGCTCACGCTCGGTCTCGGCATCGGCGCCAACACCGCGATCTTCAGCGTCGCCGACGGCGTCCTGGTCCGGCCTCTGCCTTATCACGCGCCCGATCAGCTCGTGCTCCTGGCGGAGGAGACCAAAGACCTGCCGTTCATGGTGGTGGCCTATCCCGACTACCTCGACTGGCGGCAGAGAAACGGCGTCTTCACCGAGCTGGCGGTCTACGATCGCTATCGCAACATGAATCTCACCGGCGTCGGCACCGCGGAGCGGCTCGCCGTGGCGATGACGTCGGCCAATCTCTTTCATCTCCTGGGTGTGCGACCCACACTCGGCCGGCCATTCCTCGACGCTGAGGACCAGCAGGGGTCGGAACGGGTCGTGATCCTGAGTGCGGGCTTGTGGCAGCGGCGGTTCGGCGCCGACTCCGGGATAGTCGGCCGGCAGATCCTCCTGGACGCGAATCCCTATCTGGTCGTCGGAGTCATGCCGTTCTCGCTGCGGTTCGCGGGCGGACCCGACGTGTGGGTACCGATCGGCCCGTTCATCGACGCCGACCTGCTCAACCGCGACAACCACCCGGGCTTGATCGCCGTCGGCCGGTTGCGTCGCGGCATCAACCTGCGGCGCGCGCAGGACGACATGCACACGCTCGCCCAGCAGCTCGCGGACGAGTATCCGGCGAGCAACAAGGGCGTCGATGCGCAGGTGATACCGCTCGGAGAGACGGGCGGTGTGGCCGCGGCGCGCCCCACGATCGTCGCCCTCGTCCTGGCGGTCGCGTTCGTCTTGCTTCTTGCCTGCGTCAACGTGGCCACGCTCGCCCTCGCGGCCGGCGCTCGCCGCGGGCGCGAGCTCACCGTCCGGGTCGCGCTGGGAGCGAGTCGTCGCCGTCTCGTCCGCCAGCTCCTCACGGAGTACGTCCTCGTGGCCTGCGCCGGCGGCATCGTCGGTGCGCTGCTCGCGCTCTGGGGGCTCGCTGTGCTGCGCACGATCGGAAGCGGATTCGTGCCGCGCGCCGACACGATCGCGATCGATTGGCGTGCCGCCCTGTTCACGGCGGTCATCTCCCTCGTCGCTGGTGTCGGCTTCGGGCTGGCCCCGGCCCTGCGCGCCTCGCGCGGGTCGCTCGGCGCTGCCCTGGTGGAAGGCGGCCGCGGCGCCAGCCGCGCGGGGCAGCTTCGGGCGCTGCGCACCCTCATCGGTTGCGAGGTCGCCCTCTCGGTGACGCTGCTGATCGGCGCCGGATTGATGATCCGCAGCTTTCTGGCACTGCAGGCCGTCGAGCCCGGACTCGACCCGGCCGGCGTCCTCGTCGCAAACGTCGGACTGCCCGCCGCCAAGTATCCGACCGACGAACGCAGCCGGGCGTTCTTCGACGGCCTGCTCGACCGGCTGACGGCCGGGCCAGAGGGGCGGGCCGCCGCCATTGTCGATCCGCTCCCCTACGGCCAGGGAAGCTGGCAGACGGGCATCACGCTCGAGGGGGTCGCCGAGGAAGTGCCGGGGCAGAATCCCATGGTCGACGCGGCAGTCGTGAGCGGGGGCTACTTCCGCACGCTCGGGATTCCGCTGCTCCAGGGACGGACGTTCACGGCCGCGGACGGCCCCGGGTCCCCGCGTGTCGTCCTCGTCAGCCGTGCCCTGGCCGACCGTTACTGGCCGGGCCAGCCGCCGGTCGGCCGGCGCGTGCACTTCGGCCCCGCCGCCGCGACCACCGAGCAATGGATGACCGTTGTCGGCGTGGTGGGCGACGTGCGGCTCGACCTCGAGCGCGCGCCGCAGCCGGAGCTCTATCTGCCGTACACGCAGGTCCACGGTCGCGCCTTCAGCGTCGTCCTCAAGGGCGCGGGTGATATCGCTGGGGCGGTCGCCGCTCTCGATCCCAACCAGCCGGTCTACGGTATTCAGCCGATGCACGCGCGGTTGGCCGATGTCTTCGCGGCGCGACGGTTCCGCATGCTGGTGTTCGGCGTGTTCGCCGCGGTCGCGCTGGCACTCGCCATCGCCGGGATCTACGGCGTGATGTCGGACCTGGTCTCGCAACGCACCCGGGACATCGGGATCCGGCTCGCGCTCGGCGCGGAGCGGCGCTCGATCGTGGGACTGGTGTTGGCGCAGGCGCTGCGTCCGACGCTCGCCGGATTGATGGCTGGCGTCGTGGCGACACTCGGACTCAGCCGCCTGCTCGCCGGCCTCGTCTTCGGGGTGCGCCCGGCGGACCCACTGACGTTCGCTGCCGTCGCCGCCCTGCTCTTTGGCGCCGCGTGCGTCGCCGCCTGGGTCCCGGCACGGCGGGCAACACGGGTGGATCCGATGGTGGCACTACGAACCGAATGACTGTGGTCAGTGGTCAGTGGTCGGTGGTCGGTGAACTTCACTGGCCACCGGCCACCGGCCACTGACCACCGGGAGTACACATGGACACCCTGCTCCAAGATCTCAAATACGCCATCCGCCAGCTCACCGGCCGCCCGGGCGTCAGCGCGATCATCGTGCTGACACTGGCGCTGGGCATCGGGGCCAATACCGCGATGTTCAGCGTGCTGAATGCAGTGCTGTTCCGACCGGCGCCGGTTTCCCAATCCGGTCGGCTTGTCTGGATCGGGGCACTGCGCGGCCAGTCGCGCGCGTTGCAAGGGCTCTCCTACCCGGATTTCGTCGATGTTCGTACGCGCGCCCGGCAACTCGACGGCGTGCTCGCCTACGCCCATCTCTGGCTGTCGTTGGGCGGGGGCGCGTCCGAGCGTATCCGCGGGGAAGCGGTGAGCGCGAACTACTTCGACCTGCTGGGGGTCCGCCTGACCCTCGGGAGGACCTTCCAACCGGAAGAAGGGGAGGCCGGCGGTCCGCACGACGTTGCCGTGCTGTCCGACGGGTTCTGGCGACGCCGCTTCAGCGCCGCTCCTGACGTCCTGGGTCGGACGGTCGTGATCAACGGAACGCCGTTCACCGTGATTGGAGTCGCGCCGCCGGGCTTCGGTGGCATCGAGATCAACGACGATGCTCCCGTCGCAGTCTGGCTTTCACTCGGGGCGATGGCGGAGGCGGCTCCCGAAGCCAAGGGATTCCTGACCGACCGCTTCTCCAGCGGTTGGATCAGGACCATCGGTCGCCTGGCGCCGGGCGCTTCACGCGACGGCGCGGCCGCCGAGCTGGCCGTACTGGGGCTGGCGCTGCGGCCACGGTCGGATACGCAAGAACGCTACACCTTGACGGCAGCCCCCGTGCGTGGCGGCGTGGATCCCTCGAACCGCAGTGAAGCGCTGCCCGTCCTCTCGCTGTTGATGCTGGTCCCCGTGCTGGTACTGGTGGTGGCCTGCGCCAACGCCGCGAATGTGCTGCTCTCTCGCGGCATTGCGAGACGCAAGGAGTTGGCCGTGCGTCGGGCGCTCGGGGCCACGCGCGGGCGGCTGGTGCGTCAGCTGCTCACCGAGAGCGTGTGGCTCGCCCTCCTGGCCGCCGCGACCGGGGTCCTGTTGTCGTTCGTGCTCACGGCGGTGGTCGCGCGCATCGGCGCTATCCCGGAAGGCGTCGTCGCCGCGTTCACGCCTGACGTTCGTGTGTTGATCGCGACCACGCTGATGGCGGTGGCGGTGGGCATCCTCTTCGGGCTGCTTCCCGCCGTCTCCGCCACCAGACACCCGCTCGCCCCGGCGCTCAAGAACGAAGGCATCACCTTCCGATTGGGCGGCGGGCGAATTCGGCTGCGCGACGGGCTGGTCGTCGCCCAGATCACGGTCGCGCTGGTGCTGATGGTAACGGCAGGGCTGTTCACGAGGAGCCTGTCCAAAGCGGTCACGGCCGACCCCGGCTTCTCGGAGCGTCGGGGGCTTTACATCTCTTTTGATCTCGCCCAGCAGCGTTACGACGTGACGCGCCAGGTCACGTTCCAACGAGAGGTGATCCGCGCCGTCAGCGCGCTTCCGGCGGTCCGGGCGGCGGCGGTCGCGTCGATGGTGCCGTTCGGCAGTCACTTCGAAGGCACCAGTTTCACCCTGGCGGCGGCCGCGGACGACGAGAGCGTGTTCGGCTACGTCTCGAGCGTGTCGTCGCAATACTTCTCTGCCCTGGGTATTCCGCTGACCGAGGGGCGGGCTTTCACGGAGCACGACGGCGCGTCGGCGCCCGGTGTCGTGATCGTCAACGAACACCTGGCTCGACGCCTCTGGCCCGACCAGTCCGCCCTCGGGCAGGTGGTGCGGCTGGGCTCTGGAGAGCTGCGCGAAGTGGTGGGCGTCACTCCCACCGGCAAGTACGCGAATCTGGTCGAGTCCGCCACCGGGCAGGCGTACGTCCCGCTGGCGCAGCGGGCGGCGCCCGCTGCCGTCCTGGTGGTGAGCACCACCACCGATCCCGCCCCGCTCGTCGCGAGTGTGCGGCGGGCGGTGCAGGCGCTCAATCCCGACCTGCCGCTGTACGACGTGACCACCTTTGGAGAAGCGATCCGTGGGGGCGCGGACAAGCAGCGGGCGGCAGCGGCGGCACTGGCCGTGTTTGGCGTGCTCGCGCTGGTGCTCACGCTCGTTGGGATCTACGGCGTGACCGCCCACGGGGTGACGCTGCGGACCCGGGAAATCGGCATCCGCATGTCGCTCGGCGCCCGCGCCTCGGATGTCTTGAGCCTCTTCGTGACCGGCAGCCTCAAGCGATCGGTTATCGGCATCGTCCTCGGGATGGTGGTGAGCGTCGCGCTGTCGAGAGTTCTGGGGCGATTCCTCTTCGGGCTCTCTCCCACCGACGCGCTGTCGTTTGTCGAGGGCGGGTTGGTGATCCTGGGCGGCGTCACGCTCGCAAGCGTGGTGCCGGCGAGACGGGCGGCGACGGTGAATCCGGTGGAGGCGCTGCGAACTGAATGACAGTGGTCGGTGGCCTGTGGCCGGTGGTCAGTGGGTTACTCACCGGCCACCGACCACTGGCCACTGACCACCGGTGAGGGAACAATGGAAACCCTGCTCCAAGACATCAGACACGCCCTCCGGCGCCTCGCCAAGAGCCCCGGCTTCACGCTCGCCGCAGTGGTGACGCTGGCGCTCGGGATCGGGGCGACGACGGCGATCTTCAGCATCGTGAACGCGGTGCTGATCAAGCCGCTGACGTTCACCGACCCCGACCACCTCGTCATCGTGTGGGAACGGTTCGCCGCCCGCAACCAGAACACCAACGTCGTGAACCCGGCGAATTATCTCGACTGGCGCGACCGGGCCACGGGGTTCGCGGATCTCGCCGCGATCGGCTGGACGAGTCGCACGTTCACCGGAGACGTCCCCGAGCTCGTACAGGGCCGGTCGGTCACGCCGA
>DATFSB010000472.1:0-5981 GCA_035262825.1 Gemmatimonadales bacterium
CACGGACGGGCGCGTCAGCGTGCTGCGAGAGAATCAGGGCCGGCGACGCCGCACTTCCGGCTTGTTCGAATCGTCCTTCTTGGGCGGCGAATTGTTCCGGCCGCGATCCGGCTCGGCGCGCCGCCCTTCGTTGCTCTCACGTGGAGGGCTCGCATTGCTCTGGCCGCGGCCCTGCCACTGATCCTGCTGATCCCGCGGCGGCGGGCGCCGCGTCTGGTCGTCGCTCGATGGACGGCGACTACCCGCATCATCCGATTGTTGGCGCTGTGGCCGGTCGTCGCTCGATGGACGGCGACCACGCGCATCATCCTGTTGCTGCCGTTGTGACCGGTCGTCGCTCGTGGGACGACGGTTGCGCCAATCGTCCGGTGCCTGGCGTGGCTGGTCATCGTTCGGCCGTCGGCCGCGCCAATCGTCGGGCGGCTGGCGCCGCGACTGGTCGTCACCGGGCTGGTTGCGGTGCCCGCGATCGTCGGACTGCGCCGCCGAGCCGTCATCGCGCCGGTCGGAGCCGCGACTGCGCCAGTCGGGCCGGTCGTTGGAGCGCGAGCGATCGCTGTCCCGATCCCGAGTGCCGGGGCGGTCGGTCGGGGGCTGGAACCGCCGCAGCCAGCCGTCATCCGAATTGCGACGACGGGTCGCCGGCACCGGGATCGAGCCACGGGCGCCGATATCGACGCCTCGCACACCACGGCGCGTATTGCCGTTCTCCGGCCGCTCGCGCTCGCGTGCATGCGTTACGAAGCGGTCGTCCCCGACACCGTCCCGATCCTTGAAAATGAACCGGGGTTCAGGGCGCAACGGCCGCGTAAAGACGACCCTGGAGCCCCCGTAATAGCGGTAGGGGTAGTAGTAGGGGTCGTCGAATACGACGATCCGGAAGCGGACGCAGGAATACGCATACGGATCCCACGCCGAGTAGCTGGCATAGCTGTGACAGTCGTAGCACAGGAACCGCGGATAGTCGTAGTGCCGCTCGACATAATAAGGAACGAGGTCATAGTCCCAATCGCTGTTGTTCTCCGGGACGATGCGCTGCGCCAGGTCGGTGAGCGCCACGTAGGGGTCGCCCCGTACGCGACCGTCGGAGACGGCCCGGTAGTCCCACCGATCGCCGCTGCTGATCGCATCGTACTCGAAGGGGTCGGGCGAGGCGACGGCGAAGATGTAGCCGACGCCGGGATAGTCGTCGATGTAGAACGCGTCGTCATCCCTGGTGTCCTGGACTTCGAACTCCCGGCCGCCGCGCACGAAGTTGTCCTCCCAGGGGTCGTGCGGGAACAGGACGCGAATCTGTCCATCGGTATCGACCCGGAAGATCGTCACGTAGGCGTCGCGGTCGGCGCGAACGAACACGCGCGCGCTGCGGCCCGTCTGGTACGGGTCGTCGCCGCGATCGGTCCAGACCGAAACCCGCGAGCGATCCGGGTCGAGCCGCGTCGCGGCGGGCACCGCGGGCGGACCGGAAAGGGATGCGAGCAGCACGAGAGTAGTCAGCATATGGCCTCCGAGTCTGGTGCCAATCGCACGCCACATGCCACGCCCGGCGTTGCCATAACATACTGGGGCATTGCACGTTACGCGAAATTGTCCCGCTCCCGCCAGACTCCGCGTGTCCTCTACCATGGACACATGTGCACCCCTAGTTTCCGCACGCCATGACCCACGCCTCACGTCTCGACCTGCTCGATCCCGCTGAAGTGGCCCGGTTGGGAGGGATCGAGATCGTAGCTGAGGGGGTGGTCGAGGGCTACCTCGCTGGCTTGCACCGCTCGCCGTTCCGCGGCTTCTCCGTCGAGTTCACCGAGCACCGGGCCTATCAGCCGGGGGACGAGCTGCGCTACCTCGATTGGCGCATGCTCGCCCGCTCCGACCGGCTGTTCGTGAAGCAATTCGAAGAAGAGACCAACTTGCGGGCGATGATCCTGCTCGACGCCAGCCGGTCGATGGCCTGGCGCGGCGCGCCCGAGCGGCTGACGAAGCACGAGTACGCGCAGCGTCTGGCGGCGGCCATCGGGCTCATCCTCTTGCGGCAGCGCGATGCCACCGGATTAATCACGTTCGATGAGACGGTGCGCGACGTCGTTCCGGCGCGCGTGAAGACCGGGCAGTGGCATCGCTTGGTGCGCGGCATCGTGGCGGCGACCGAAGGTCGCGGGACCGCCGCAGAGGCGGCGCTGCGGCACGTCACCTCGTTGCTCGCTCGGCGCGGCCTCGTCGTACTCGTCTCCGATCTGCTGCTCGAGCGCGAGCTCGCGCTCGTGGCGCTGCGGTACCTGCGCCATCGCGGCCATCAAGTGGTTGTGCTGCATCTCATGGATCTCGGCGAGCGAGAGCTGGCCGGACCGCCGGAAGTCCGGTTCCGCGATCCCGAAACCAACGAGCGGCTGGTGGTCCGGCCGCGCGAGCTGGCACGGGCGTACCGTCTGACGGTCGAGCGCGAGATCGCCGCGTGGCGCAGCGCGTGCCGGCGGCACGGCATCGCGTATCACCACGTGACGACCGATCAGCCGTTCGGCCACGTGTTGCGCCGCCTCGCGTGATCTTCCTGCATCCCCTGGTGCTCGTGGGTCTCGCCGCGGCGGCGATCCCGGCGCTGTTGCATCTGTTCCAGCGGCGCCAGCCGCCCGAGGCGGACTTCCCGGCGCTGCGCTACCTGTCGGAGGCCGAGCGCAAGAGCGCGCGCCGCATGCGGCTGCGACATCTGCTGCTGTTGCTGCTGCGCACGGCTCTGATCGTCACCGTCATCCTCGCCGCCGCGCGCCCGCTCGTGCCGTCGCACGCGAGCGGGGCGACACACCCGCCGAGCGCCCTCGTCGTCGTACTCGACAACTCACTGTCCTCCGGAGCGGTGGTCGCCGGGCAGGTGACGCTCGACCGGCTGAAGGCCGCCGCCCGCGCGGTGTTGCGGCGCGCGTCGCCCGACGACCGCCTCTGGCTCGTGCTGGCCGACGGCATCGTACGCGGCGGCGCGCGGGACGAGCTGCTCGCGGCCGTCGACAGCGCTGCGGCAGATCCGCGCCGTCTCGATCTCGTGAGCGGGGTGGCCCGCGCGCTGCGCGTCGCCGCCGCCGCGCCGGCGCCGCTGCGCGAGGTCCACGTCATCAGCGACCTGCAGCGCACCGCCCTCGCCTCCGGCGGCGTCACCGTTCCGGCGGGAGTGCGCATTCTGGCGCTCGCGCCGCGGCCGGCTCCTCAGAACCGCGGGCTCACCGGCGCGCACGTCGCCGGCGGGTCGGTGACGGCGACGGTCGTAGGGACTCCCGGGGCGGGCCCCGCTCCCGTGACGTTGCGGGTGCGCGGCCGCGACGTCGCCCGCGGGCTCGCCGCTCCCGGCGCCGCGGTGACGCTGCCGCTCGCCGACCCGGGTCCGGGGTGGTGGGTCGGCGAGATCACGCTCGACCCCGACGAGCTGCGCTCCGACGATCGCCGGCTCATCGTGTGGCACAGCGTGCCGCCGGCCCGCGTCCACACCGATCCAGCCGCCGGTCCGTTCGCCGCGGCGGCCATCGCCGTCCTGCAGGCCGCCCATCGCGTGCGCGACGGCGACGAGGTGACGCTCGCCGATCACCCGGGGGCGGGCGCGTCCATCGTCGTTCCCCCGTCGGATCCAGCGCTCGTCGGGCAGGTGAACCGCGCGCTGCAGGCGCGCGGGGTGGGATGGCACTTCGCCGGCGCGGGTTCTCCGGGTCCGGTGGCGAGCGCCGCGCTTCCCGGTCTCGATAGCGCGCGCGTGCTGCGCCGCTACCGTCTCGAAGGCGCCGACTCGGGCGTCGCGCTCGCCAGCGTGAACGGCGAGCCATGGGCCATCGTCTCGGGCGGCGTTGTCCTCGTGGCGAGCCGGTTCGACACCACGTGGACGACGCTGCCGACGACGCCGGCGTTCGTGCCGCTGATCGATGCGCTCGTGAACCGCTTCGCGCGCGGCGAATCCCCCGTCACGGAGCGTGAAGGCGCGGCGCGCGTCGAGTTCACGCGTCTGGGGCCCGACACCGTCGGCGCGACTGCGTATGGTCCCGACGCGCGCGAGTCGGACCTCACGCCCGCCGATCCGGCGCTGGTTCGCCGGGCGCTGGGCGCGGAGCTCGTGAATGACACCGACTTCGCGGGCGCGGCATTCGCCGGATTGCGGCGCGCCGATCTGAGCGGCGTGCTGCTCGTGCTGGCGCTGCTCCTCGCCATCGGGGAGCTGGCCGCGGCCACGCTGACTCGCTGATGCCGCTCGAGTTTCTGCTCGACCGGTTCGACGAGCTCCCCGCCACGCGAGCGCTTGCGGACCTGCTCCCGCCGGCTGGGGGCCGGCGCCCCCTGGGGGGTCTCCCCGGGTCGAGCGTCGCCGTGCTGGTCGCCACGTTGGCGCGGCGGCTGCCGCAGCGCCTGTTCGTCGTCGTCGCCCCGACCCCCGCCGACGCCGAGCGCTGGCTCGGCGACCTGCGAATGCTGCGCCCGGACGGCGTCGCCCTCTACCCGCAGCGCGAGGGCCTCGGCGCGGAGGAACCACACGTCGAGATCGCGGGGGAGCGACTCGAGACCGTGGCGGCACTGTTGCGCGGGCAAGTGCGGCTCCTCGTCACGACCGCGCGCGCGACGGCGGAGCGGACCGGCGTTCCCGCCGCGTTGGCGCACGCCCGGCTCGATCTGGCGGCCGGAGCCGGGCGGCAGGCGGCGCTGACCGACGTCGTGAACCGGCTCGCGGCGATGGGCTTCGAGCGCGTGCCGACCGTGACGGAGGTCGGGCAGGTCAGCGTGCGTGGCGGCATCGTGGACGTGTACGGATACGGGATGGCCGGCCCCACGCGCATCGAATGGTGGGGCGACGACATCGCCTCGCTGCGCGGCTTCGACCTCGACACGCAGCGCTCGGGGGAACAGCTCGAGCGGGTCACCGTCCTGCCGATGCAATCGGAGCGCAGCGACGATCCGGACGTCTCCCTGGTTCGCGCCTCGCTGCTCGACCTCCTTCCCGCCGATGCGCTGGTGGTGCTCGACCAGGAAGGGGCAGTCGAGCACGAAGTCGAGCGCGGCTGGACCGATGCGGCGCACCACGTCGAGGTGGCCCGCCGCATGGGGGAGGACAGTCCGCCGCGCGAGGATCTGCTGCTCGCGCCCGAGGCATGGCGGTCCGAGCTGCAGCGATTTGCGCGGCTCGTCCCCGCGGAAACCGGCGGGGACGAGCGCTTCCCGATTGTGCCGCCCGAGGCGATCGACCGCGACCTCAAGCGGCTGCGCCAGGTGGTGCGCGATCCACCGGCGACGGTGATCCTGTGCGACAACGAAGGGCAGCTCGAGCGGCTCGACGAGCTGCTGGGCGACGCGACCGGCGCCACGCTCGTAGTGGGGGCGCTGGACGCCGGGTTTCTGCATCCGGCGCTGCGCGTGCTCACCGACCACGAGATCTTCCGGCGCGCGCGCCGGCTGCGGCGGGCGCGGCGCTACCGCTCCGCCGCGGCGGGAGCCGCCGCGCGCCCGCTCGCTCCCGGAGAATTCGTCGTCCACCTCGATCACGGGATCGGGATTTTCCGCGGGCTGCAGACGGTCCCGGTAGGCGAGGCGACGCTCGAGGTGGCGGTCGTGGAGTACGAGGGCGGCGACCGCCTCAACGTGCCGCTGTACCGGCTCGACCAGCTGGAGCCGTATCGCGCCCCCGGGGACGGCGACGCGCCGCCGCCGCGGCTGCACCGGCTCGGCGCCACCACCTGGCAGCGGCAGCGGGACAAGACGCGCTCGGCGATTCGCGCCATGGCGCAGGAGCTCCTGGCGCTGTACGCGCGCCGCCAGCTGGCGCACGGCTACGCCTTTCCCACCGACACGCCGTGGCAGCGCGAGCTCGAGTCCGCTTTCCTCTATGAGGACACCCCGGACCAGGTGCGCGCGACGCTGGAGGTGAAGCGCGACATGGAGCGCGCCCGTCCGATGGACCGCCTGCTGGTGGGCGACGTCGGCTACGGCAAGACGGAGGTCGCGCTGCGGGCCGCGTTCAA
>DATFSB010000473.1:0-3984 GCA_035262825.1 Gemmatimonadales bacterium
AGGAATGCGCCCAGCACACTGCGGCGCCGGAACCCGAGGGCCCGCATCGTGCCGACCTCCACCACGCGGTTCGCCACGGCGGCGTACATCGTGATCATCGCGCCGATCATCGCTCCGATCGAGAAGATGATAGTCACGAGCAGGCCGAGGATCTTGATGAACGTCCCCAGCCCCTGCGATTGCTCGCGGTAGAACTCCCGCTCGCGCTTCGGCTCGATGTACTGCGTGCGCGGATCGGCGCTGAGCCGCGCCTTGAGCGCATCGAACTGCCCGGGGTCCTTGAGGCGCATCGTCACCGACGAGTAGGTCGGCCGCCCGAACGCCTGCATCAGCTGGTCGACGTCGCACCAGATTTCCGAATCGAAGCCCGTCCCGCCGGCGTCGAAGTAGCCGACCACCGTCCACTGGTCTCCTCCGAAGGGCACCACGCCACCCAGCGCGATGCCGTCGAAGTGCGACACGATGCTCTTGCCGACCACGATCTCATGCGTCCCGAACGTGAACATCCGCCCCTGCGTGATGTGCACGCCCTGGCGCAGCTCCACGCCGTGCGGCGACGTTCCCCGCACAGTGACGTTCCCCATCGAGTGCGTACCCTTCTTGTCCAGATTGATGACGAGGTTCATCTCGCGCGACAGGAGCGGCCGGCCGTCCGCCGCTGCGGCGATCTCCGGCGACGTCTCGAGAATCTCGGCGGAGCCGCGGTCGACCTGGCTCACCAGCTCCGAGTTCGCCGACTTGCGCAGCACGATCACGTTGTCGGCCGATCCGGTATCGACGAGCGTCCGCTGCAGTCCCTGCGCCAGCATCAGCACGCCCGCGAACACGAACACCACGAGCGCCAGGCCCCCGAGCGTCAGGACGGTGGTGAGCCGTCGGGCCCAGAGGCTGCGCCAGATGTAGGAGAACGGAATCTTCATCGCTTACCCGACCGTCCGCAGGCCGTTGACGATGGACAGCCGCACCGCGCGGACCGCCGGCAGCGCCGCCGCCGCGAGCCCGGAGAGTGCCGCGACGGCGAGCACGAGCACCACCGTCAGGGCCGACACGCCGATCACGGGGAACATCGTCGGGAGCGCGTGGCCCACTCCCTGGACGATCGGGAACGTGAGCGCGAGACCCAGCACCCCGCCGGCGAGCCCGATGATCAGCGATTCGCCGAGAATGAAGGTCGCCACATGTCGGCCGGTGAAGCCGAGGGTTTTCAGGATGGCGTATTCGCGGGTGCGTTCCCGTACGGACATCACGATCGTATTGCCGAGCACCAGCAGGATGATAGCAATGATCACGAACGAGATGACCTTCAGGGATGTGATGATCGCGCTCGACATCGAGACGAAGCCCTGCTGAAAGGCGCGCTCGCTTTCCGTCTTCGTCGGCGCCTGAGAATTGGTAAACGCCGAATCCACGGTCGCCGAGACCGTCGGCATGTCGCCCGCATTCGCGACCTTCAGGATGTACCACCCGGCGTCCACGTTGCGCCCCGGCTCGCGCTGTTTGACCTGCTCGCTCAGATACTCCCACTGGAAGAACATCTGCGTTTCATCCACCGAGGGATCCTTGCCGGTATAGATGCCGCGGACCACGAACTCCCAGCGCCCGGGGAAGATGTCCCCGTCCATCGAGATCACGTCGCCGATCTTGAAGCCTTTCTGCGCCGCGAGCTTGCGGCCGATGATGCAGGCGTTGCGGTCGCGTTGAAACGCGGCGAACTGATCGGGCGGCACCATGAATTCGGGATACAGGGTGAAGTACGTCGCCGGATCCACTGCCAGCCGCGGCCAGAAGTTCTTGAAGTCGTTCGGGTCGCCGTACACCCCGCCGAACCAGTTCGACCACGAGACGCCCGTCACCCCGGCCACGCGCTGCAGCTGCTGCAGATCGGTGATCGGCAGCGGGAAGATGAACGAGACGCGGTGACGGACGATCATGCGGTTGGTCGAGGCGCTCGTGACTCCCGCGTTCCAGGCCCCGATGATGGTGCGCAGGATCCCAAAGGCCATTACCGCCGTCGCGATGCCCGCCACCGTGAGAATCGAGCGCAGGCGGTGGCGGAAGGCGTTGCGGAAAATGATCGAGAAGATCTTCACGGGGCCCCCCTCATTGCAGCACGCCCTTGTCGAGATGCCGCACGGTATGCGCCCGCTCGGCGGCGTGCGGATCGTGCGTCACCATCACGATCGTCTTCTTGAATTCCTTGTTGAGCCGATCGAGCAAGGTCAGCACTTCGTCGGCCGACTTGCGGTCGAGATCCCCCGTCGGCTCGTCGGCCACGAGAATCGTCGGATCGGCGGCGAGCGCCCGCGCGATCGCCACCCGCTGCTCCTGACCGCCCGAGAGCTGGCGCGGATAATGGTCCATCCGCTCGGTGAGTCCTACGAGGCCGAGGGCCGTCTGCACGTGCTCTCGGCGCTGCGCCTTGGACAGCGGCGTGAGCAACAGCGGCAGCTCCACGTTCTCGTAGGCGGTGAGCACGGGGATGAGGTTGTAGAACTGGAACACGAACCCGATGTGGTTCGAGCGCCATTTCGCGAGCTGCGACTCGGAGAGCTGGGTCACGTCGGTCCCCGCCACCGACACGCTGCCCGAGTCGGGCCGGTCGATCCCGGCGATCAGGTTCAAGAGCGTCGTCTTGCCGGAGCCTGACGGGCCCATCAGCCCCAGGAATTCTCCTTCCGGCACGTCGAGCGAAATGTTTTCGAGCACCGGCACCGCATTGCTGTCGCGCCGGTACGATTTGGACACATCGCGGATCTGGACGATCGGTCCCGCCACTGGTCGACCCTCGTTCAAGGTGCTTTGACTTTGACGCCGCGCTGCAGCCGGTCGCTCACGCTGTCGACCACCTGCGTGCCCGCGGCGAGGCCCTGCAACACGGCGACGCCCTGCCCCACGCGCCGGCCTACGACCACCGGAACCTCTACGGCATGGCCCGCGCTCACCGTATACACCACGCTGTGCCCGCCGCGCAGCGCGACCGCGGCCGCGGGAATCGTGAGCAGCGGGGTCGTGTCGGTCTTCGCTGCCGCATTGGCGCGCGGCAGAAAGTGAACCTTGGCGCTCATCTCGGGCAACACCCGGGCATCGTAGTGGTTGAACGCGACTTTCACCTGTACCGTCGCCTTGGCGCGATCGGCGGTCGGAACGACCTTCGCCACGCTGCCGGGGTAACGCACGTCGGGATAGGCGTCGAGCACGATCTCGCACGGCGCGCCCACGTCCACCTGCTCGATGTTGGACTCGGAGACGTCGACCTCGACCTGCAGCGAGTGCAGATCGGCGAGCGTCACGACGGCCGCCTTGGACAGGGCGCTCGCCGCGAACGGCGCCACCACTTCGCCGACATCGGCGTTCTTCGTCAGCACCGTCCCGTCGAACGGCGCGCGAATCACCGTGTTTTCGAGCGCGACCTGGGCGGCAGCGAGATTCGCCTTGGCGACATCGATCGTCGCCGTCACGCGGTGATAGCGCGCCTCCGCGGCATCGAACGCAGCCTGCGTGCTGAGGTTCGAGTCGAGCAATTGCTTCTCGCGCTCCATCGAGCGCCGCGCGTCCTGCAGGTCGGCCTCGCCGAGCTGGACGTTGGCCTGCGCCTGGGCGACCTGCGCCCGCACGTCGGCGTTTTCGATGCGCGCGATGACCTGCCCCACCCGCACCCGGTCCCCCTCGACCACGCCGAGGTAGACCAGACGCCCCGTCGCCTTGGAGGCGACGGCGGCCTTGCGCTGCGCCACGACATAGCCGCTGGCAATCACCACCGACGAGGCCTGCGCGGGCGAAATCAGCACGGCGGGAACGAGACGGACGGGGATCGCGCCGCCGATCGAGCGGGACACGAGCCAGGCCCCGACGACGAGCACGATGAGAGCCTGCCCGGCGATCAATAGCCAGCGCCCTCCCCGCCCGCTCCGCGGGGAGGACGGCGCCGTCCGGTCGATCTTCAGGGCGCCGAGATCGGCGCTGCGGGCATCCATGCGCGGAAAG
>DATFSB010000474.1:0-3937 GCA_035262825.1 Gemmatimonadales bacterium
CCCGACCGGATCGTGGTCGGCTTCGCGGACCGGCGCGGGCGGGTGCCGCTCTGTCGCCTGGTCGAGTCGCGGGCGCGCGGCATCCGGGTCGAGGACGCCGTGGAGACGTACGAGAGCCTCACCTGCAAGCTGGCCCTCGAGCTGATGCCGCCGAGTCGCGTGATCTTCTCGCACGAGTTCGCAACGGCGCGCTTCCAGTCCGTCTTCGCGCGCGCGCTCAGCCTGGCGGTGGCCGTCGTCGGCCTGATCGCGCTGGCCCCCGTGATGGCCGTGATCGCGCTCGCGATCAAGCTCGATTCCCGCGGCCCGATCTTCTTCGTCCAGCAGCGCGCCGGGCTGTTCGGGCGGGCGTTCAACCTGATCAAGTTCCGGACGATGCGCCCGATCGATGGCCGGCACTCCGAGTGGGAGCGGGACAACTCGGGCCGGATCACGCGGTGCGGGCGCTGGCTGCGGCGCTTCGGGCTCGACGAGCTGCCGCAGCTGATCAACATCCTCCGCGGCGACATGAACCTGGTCGGCCCGCGGCCCCATCCGATGACCAACGTCGAGCTGCTCGTGCTGACCGCCCGCAACCTGAGCGAGGTGTCGGGGGACGCGATCCCGTACTACTCGCTGCGCTGCGCGGTTCGCCCGGGTATCACCGGCTGGGCACAGGTGCGGTACCACTACGCGAACTCGCTCGAGCAGGAAGTGGAGAAGATCCGCTACGACTTCTACTACCTCAAGCACCGGTCGGTCTGGCTCGACGTCCGGATTCTCTTCGAGACGGTCTGGATCGTCGTGACGGGGCACCGGAAGATTCCCGCCGAGGTAGAGGTGCGCCACGAGACCGTCCCCGAGACCGTCGAGGCCGAAGCCCATCAGCAGAGCGCCTGATGGTCCCGGTGGTCGCGACCGCCGCCGACCTGCACCGCCGGATCGCCGAGCGCTCCGCCCGCATCGGCATCATCGGACAGGGCTACGTCGGCCTGCCGCTCGCCGTCGAGTTCGCGCGGGTCGGCTTCGCGGTGACCGCGGCTTCGACACCAGCGCCGATCGCGTCGTGAGCCTCAACGCGGGCCGCCCGCACACGCCCGACGTGGCCCACGACACGCTCCGGGTTCGGCTCGCAGCGGGCCGCTACGAGGCAACGACGAATCTCGCGGGCGTTGCGGAATGCGACGCGGTGATCATCTGCGTGCCGACACCGCTCAGGAAGTCGACGGCGAGGACGCCGCCGGAATCATGGACGATCTCGGAACGCCATGCGCCTGATCTGGATCGAGGTCGGACGCCTCTGGCCCGTCAACACCCGCGGGCGCATCCGGAGCTTTCAGATGCTGCGCGCGCTCATGCGCCGTCATGAAGTCGTGGGCGCAGGTCAAGTTCGAGGACCTGACCCAGGGCCGTGTCCGCCTGACCGAGAACAGCCCATTTCGACGCGCCGGCCTGGACGGGACCGACGTCGGCGTCGACGACGCCCTGGGCCCGACCGCCCGTCTCGGAGGCGATGGGCGCCGATAGACCGATGATCGCCAGAGACAAGGTCGCGACATTCCTGCTGGCGCACCGGGGCCGCTGCTTCTGTGAACGCTGCCTGGGGCACGCCGTCGGGATCGACCCCTCCACGGGACACCGTGCGGCCACGCGCATCTCGCGTGCCGGTGGGTTCGTACGGGAATACGGGGTCTGCTCCGAGTGCGGAGAGAGCCGCCTGGTGACCCGCGCGCCAGCGTGATTCGCGATCGCGGCGTCAGGACTTTCCCTGCTCCGTTCCGGGGTTATTTGCCGCATTGAGCGACCACACGATCGAAACGCATGGTGAGAGTGGGAAGATTGAACCTCTCAGGACCTTTGGCGTGATGGCGACAGTCGTCAGTCGGCGAGCTGAATCCCCCGTCAATCTCGGACCGCCGCGCCGCATGGCGTGGCCCGAGCTGATGTCGATCGGGTGTTGGCTGGTGGCGCTCACCGGCGTGTACTTCGTCGCGGGAAAGATCGGGCTGTCGCTCGCGTTCGTCCACGCCAGCGCCACCGCGGTGTGGCCGCCGACCGGCATCGCGCTCGCGGCCCTCCTCTTGTACGGCTACTCGGCGTGGCCGGGGGTCTTCCTCGGGGCATTCCTGGTCAACGTCACGACGGCGGGATCGGTCGCCTCGTCCCTGGGCATCGCAGCCGGCAATACGCTGGAGGCGGTCGTCGGCGTCTGGCTCGTCAACCGCTGGGCCGGCGGGCGCGACGCGTTCACGCGCGCGCGAAGCATCTTTGCGTTCGCCGCGCTCGCGGGCGGCGTCGCAACCACCGTGAGCGCCACCGTCGGTGTCGCGAGCCTGACACTCACCGGATTCGCGAGCCCGGCGCGCTTCGGCGAGATCTGGCTGACATGGTGGCTGGGCGATACCGCAGGAGCGCTTGTGCTGACGCCGGCGCTGGTCCTGTGGGCCACGAACCGGTACCACCCGCTCACGCGACTGGCGGTGCTCGAGCGCGCGCTGGTGCTCCTCACGGTCGTGCTGGTCGGTGCCGTCGTGTTCGGGGGTCTGGGACCGCCGTGGATCGGCGGCTCCGCGCTGGAGTTCCTCTGCATCCCGCCGCTGATCTTCGCGGCCTTTCGATTCGGCCCGCGGGCGGCTTCGACCTGCGTGGTGCTGCTGGCGCTGGTGGCGATCCTCGGAACCTGGTCGGGGCAGGGACCGTTCGCACGAGACTCGCAGAACGAGTCGCTTCTGCTGCTGCAGGCGTTCCTGGCGACCTTGACGATCGTGACGATCCCGCTGGCGGCGGTCGTGCGCGAGCGCGAGCTGAGCGAGGCGGCCCTGGCGCACACCGCGGCCATCGTGGCGTCCTCCGACGACGCGATCATCGGCAAGACGCTCGACGGGATCGTGACATCCTGGAACCAGGGCGCCGAGCGACTCTACGGCTACACCGCAGCCGAAGCGATCGGGCACCCGATCTCGCTGATCATCCCGCACGATCTCGGCCACGAGCTCCCGGCGATCCTCGATCAGCTGCGGCGGGGCGAGCGGATCGAGCACTTCGAAACGGCGCGGGTAGCGAAGAACGGCCGCCGCATCGACGTATCGGTAACGGTCTCGCCGGTGCGGGACACCAGCGATCGGATCGTCGGCGCCTCCTCGATCGCCCGCGACATCACGCACCGAAAGCGCATCGAGGCGACGATGCGCGAGCGCGATACCCTGCGGTCGGTCGCGAGCCTGGCGGCAGGCGCGGCGCACGAGATCAACAACCCGCTGGCGGTCATTATGGGCCAGGCCCAGCTTCTGGCCGAGGAAGTCGAGGGCGCGGCGCACCACCGGCTCGCGGAGATCCTCGAGGCGACCGATCGCATCCGGGCGATCGTGGCCCGGATGCGCCACCTGACCCGGGTCGAGCTGCTCGAGGATTCCTCCGCGCTGCCGCCGATGCTGGATCTCCGGCGATCGAGCGAGCCCCGGCCGGAGGGGGCCCTGATGTCGCCCGCGGCGCCGGCCGTCTCTCTCGTCATCGTCGCCCGGGACGGACCCGCGCGCTATGAGAGCCTGCACCAGAGGTTCGCCGGCCCCACGACGGAGGTCATCGTCGATCGCCGGATCGGCGAGCGACGCCGTTCCAGCGCCGAGACGTCGGGCGGCCGGCGGCGCGGGGACAGGCGTCAGCGCGATATCAGCGGCGAGCTGCACGGCCGCGGCTGGGCGGTCGTCGTACGAGGCACGGCGCCGACGCTGTCAGATTCCTGAATCGGAGTGTCAGGCAGCCGACTCCGCGCCGCCTTCGTCGGTGCCGCGCGTATCGGGCGCCCGTGTTGGCCGCTCCAATTCCATCCGCCGTAATTTCCAGATCTTCAGCCCTCAGGACGGGCGGTCGCCGCGGGGTCTGGCATCAACGATGCCGGCTCCGTCACCCCGGAGAGCGCGGTAAGCCGGGATTCATGGACGCAACGGACACAGAGGAG
>DATFSB010000475.1:0-5639 GCA_035262825.1 Gemmatimonadales bacterium
ATGAACGCCGTAATCGTCGGAAACCCCGCGAAGTCGGTGCGCAGCTGCGGATTCGCGCCGAACGCCATCTCCTCGAAGACCCGTCGGTCCTCGGGGTACAGCTCCGCCGCGTTACGAGCGCCGACCGTCGGCAGGATGCCGTACACCAGGAGCAGCGTGAGCCCCACGACGCCCCAGCCGGTCGCCGGCCAGCGGGGCCGGTCCCACCAGATCCAGGCGACGCTCAACGCCCCCGCGAGCCCCGCCGCCGCGACGATGACCCCGGAGCCGCGGACCCGCACGGAGATGAGCGAGCTCGACAGCGCGCCGTGCAGTCCCGCCACCACCTCGGCGGGATCGAGCAGCGCCCCCCACAAGATCGCGGCCGCGACGCCGGCGCCCAGCACGCCGAGGTGCGCCCGGGCGTGCGGGCTCGCGACCAGCCGCCCGCGCTGCCAGCGCAGCGACCCGATGCCGAGGTAGAGGAAGCCGCACAGCACGGCGGCGGTCAGGGTGGAGATCAGCAGGAACTGCTCGCGCTCGATCGCCCAGGGAAGGGTCTGCGCGTAGTACCCGGCGTCCTTGTGGAGGATAGGATCGGGGTGGCCGAACAGCACCGGTGGAGCGTTCGCCAGAAACGCTTCGCGCCACCAGTCGCCCGTACCCCACGACAGGCCGAAGCCGAAGACGACGCCGATGACGATGGCGAGGGTGAGGAGGAGGCGCTGCGGAACCGCTTCGACGATCTCGAGGTTCCCGATGCGGCGCGGCATCTGCACCGAGCCGATGGCGCGATAGACGATGTAGAGGTTGCCGGTGCCCCACACCACCGCAATCGCGATCACCAGCCAGTGGGTCACGCGCTGCCACAAGCGGATTTCGAGATACACCGGCCCGCCGCGGACGGTGGCGGCCCAGGCTTGCTCGACGGTTTCTACGGCGAGCCAGCGGCCGGCGACGAGCAGCACCGCCACACACGCCGCCGCAATCAGCAGCGCGCGGCCGCGGCGCCGCCCACCCAGGGTCACGGCCCGGACGCGTGGCGCGCCAGCCACCCCTCGACTTCGCCACGGTACGCCGCAAGCGCCGCGGGCGATTTCGCCTCGAAGCGCATCACCAGCACCGGCTGCGTGTTCGATGCCCGGAGCAGTCCCCACCCCTCGGCGAACTTGATGCGTACGCCATCCAGGGTGGAGACGGGATACTTGGTCGCGAAGTATTGCGCCGCTTCTTCCACCAGCGGGAATTTGCGCTCGTCGGGACAGTCGACCCGCATCTCCGGCGTGGACACCGTCTGCGGCAGGTCGGCGAGGTGCCGGGACAACGGCCCCGGGCTCTGCGCGATGTACTGCAGCAACCGGGCGGCGGCGAACAGCGCGTCGTCGAATCCGAACCAGTCGCCCCCGAAGAAGACGTGGCCGCTCATCTCGCCCGCCAGCGGCGCCCCGGTGTCCTTCATCTTCTGCTTGATGAGCGAGTGTCCCGTCTTCCACATCGTCGGCACGAGGCCGGCGCGCTCGAGCTCTTCGGGCAGGATCTCCGAGCACTTCACGTCGAAGATGACCGGCTTCCCCTTCCCGAACCGCCGCGCCAGATCGCGGCCGAACAGGACCAGCAGCACGTCGCCGAAGATCGGCGTTCCCTGCTCGTCCACGGCGCCGATGCGGTCCCCGTCGCCATCGAACGCGATCCCCAGCTCGGCCTTCTCCTTTTTCACCGCCGCCTGCAGGTCTTTCAGGTTCTCGACCACCGTCGGATCGGGGTGGTGGTGCGGAAAGCGGCCGTCGGAGGTGTCGAACAGCGCCACGACGTCGCATCCCAGATCGCGCAGCGTCTGGATCGCCACGAGACTCGTGACGCCATTGCCGCAATCGGCCACGACCTTCACGCGCCGGGCCAGCGGCGTGTTGTGCTTGACGATCGCGGCACGGTAGGCCGCCAGCACACCCGTGTCCGCAACGCGCGTTCCCCCCGACCTCTGGTCGAGCTCGTCGGCGCTGATCATCTCGTAGAGCTTCTGGATGTCGTCGCCGTAAATCGCTTCTCCCAGGAGCACCATCTTGAAGCCGTTGAACTCCGGGGGATTGTGCGATCCGGTGACCTGGATACCGCCGTCCACCTCGAGGGTGTGCGTCGCGAAATAGAGCGCCGGCGTCGGGACGGTTCCCACGTCCACCACGCGCCCCCCCGCAGCGACGATCCCGTCCAGGACGGCGGGAGCCAGCTCTTCGCCCGAGGGGCGGTTGTCGCGGCCGAGGGCGACGACGACCGGCCGGCCCAGTTTGACGCGGGCGAAGGTGGCGTAGGCCCCGCCGACGGCGCGCGCCAGCGCGGGCGTGAGCTGATCGCCCGTGGTGCCGCGGATGTCGTACTGGCGGAAAATCGTCGCGGGGACGTTCACGGAGTCCCCAAGGTCAGTGTCCCGCCAGGGGTGCGGTGAGGCCGGACGGTTGCAGCGCGGCGCCGCTTTCTCGCGCGAGGTCGAGCAGCCGGTGAGGCTCGATGCCGAAGTAAATCACCGCCGCGATGCACGCTGCCAGCGCGACCAGCCCCAGCCGGCCGAACTTGAGACCGGCGTGCGCGTTGGCGAACGGCACCGGGCGCATGTACATCGCCATGATCACGGGGAGATAGTACCCCGCCGAGATCAGGCTCGTGAGCACCAGCACGGTCGCGAGCCACACCTTCCCAGAGCCCACGGCGGCCAGCAGGATGTACCACTTCCCGATGAAGCCGGCGGTCCCGGGGAATCCGAGCAGCGACAGCATGCACGCCGCGAGCGCGAACGCCATCCACGGCTTGTCGGTCGAGAGCCCCGCGAGATCGTCGATCTGCAGATCGCTCTCCCCACCGCGGCCGCGCGCCGCCACCAGCGCGAACGCGGCGATCGATGTGAGACCGTACGCGGCCAGGTAGAACAGCACCGCCGCATTGCCCAGAGCGGTACCCGCGGATACGGCGACCAGCAGGTAGCCGGCGTGCGCGACAGACGAGTAGGCGAGCATGCGCTTGAGGCTGCGCTGCGCCAGGGCGACGAGATTGCCGATCACCATCGTCAGCACCGCCAGCCCGATCACGATACTGTGCCAGGCCGCCGTCGCGGAGAACGCCTCGACCAGCACACGCGCCAGCGCGACGAACGCCGCGCTCTTCACTGCCGTCGCCATGAAGCCGGTCACCGGCGTGGGCGAGCCGTCGTAGACGTCGGGCGCCCACATGTGGAACGGCACAGCGGCGGTCTTGAAACCGAATCCCACGAGCAGCAGCCCGAGGCCGATCAAGAGCAGCGGGCTGTGCGCCAGCCCGAGCGAAGCGACCTGCAGCCCGATCAGCGACAGGTTTGTCGTTCCCGTGGCGCCGTAGGCGAGGGCGATACCGTACAGCAGGAACGCCGACGCAAACGCGCCCAGCAGGAAGTACTTCAAGGCCGCCTCGGCAGCCCGGGCGCTCTTGCGATCGACTCCCGCCAGGACATAGACGCAGACCGACATCAGCTCGAGACCGAGAAAGATGACGATCAGATCTTCACCGCCCGCCATCAGCATCATCCCGATCGTCGCGAAGACGAGCAGCACGTAATACTCGGGCGCCAGCAGCGATTCGCGCTCGAGGTAGGCGAACGAGAACATCACCGTCAGCGCGCCGGCGCCGAGGAACAGGAAGTCCGCCACGTAGCGGAAGTCGTCCACCGCCACCATGGGCGTGATTCCTTCGGCGCCTACGCGGTTCCACCACAGCCACCACACGGCCACCGCGCTCGTCGCGAAGGCCGCGAGCGTCATCCACCCGGCGATCCGCAGATCGCGTGCCGTCTTGTGGCGCCAGGCGACGACGGCGAGCAGCACCAGTCCCCACGCGGTGAGGACGAGCTCGGGGAGCAGCCCGGTCACGAGACCCCGGGAGGTCGAGAGATCGAGGTTCATCGCGCCACCGGGCTCATCGTGCCGCTGCCTGCGCGCCGGGGCGCAGGGTGTCGATGAGATGCTGGGCGGCCGGCTCCATGCGCTGCAGGATCGGCTTCGGATAGAGCCCGATCCAGAAAATGCCGGCGAGGATCGGCACCAGCACCAGCGCCTCCCGCCACGACAGGTCGGGCAGGTGCTCGTTCTCCTGCTTGTCGAGCTTGTTGAAGATCACGCGTTGCAGCGCCCACAGGAGGTACATCGCCGCCACGATCACGCCCGTGGTGGCGATCCCGGCGGCCCAGGGGTAGGTGCGGAACGCCCCGATGAGAATGAGGAACTCACCCACGAAGCCGTTCGTACCGGGGAGCCCGATCGACGACAGCGACACGATGGTGAGCGCCGTAGCGAGCAGCGGCACGACCCGCGCCAGGCCGCCGAACGCCTCGATCAGCCGGCTGTGGCGCCGCTCGTACAGCATGCCGACGATGAAGAAGAGCGCGCCGGTCGAGAGGCCGTGATTGATCATCACCAGCAGCGCTCCCTGCACGCTCTGCAGCGTCAGGGCCCAGATGCCGAGCATCACGAAACCGAGGTGCGACACCGAGCTGTAGGCGACGAGCTTCTTCACGTCGGGCTGCACCATGGCGACGAGCCCGCCGTAGATGATCCCGACGAGCGACAGCGTCACCACCACCGCCTGCACGGTGGGGCTCAGCGCGACCTGCGGGAAGAACGGCAGCGCGAACCGCAGGAAGCCATAGGTGCCCATCTTGAGCAGCACGCCCGCAAGGATCACGGAGCCCGCCGTCGGCGCCTCGACGTGGGCGTCGGGAAGCCAGGTGTGGAACGGGAACATCGGGACTTTGATCGCGAACGCGAGGAAGAAAGCGCCGAAGAACCACCACCCGAGCGATCCCAATCCGGTGGCGTGCGCCAGCAGGAAGGCGTAGTCGAACGAATAGGTGCCGGTGCGCGACGCCACGATGAGATAGAGGCCGAGGATCGCCACCAGCATCAGCAGCGACCCGAACATCGTATAGATGAAAAACTTGATCGCCGCGTAGAGGCGCCGCTCGCCGCCCCAGATCCCGATGATGAAGTACATCGGGATCAGCATCACCTCCCACATCACGTAGAACAGGAACAGGTCGAGCGCGACGAAGACGCCGATCATCCCGGTGGTGAGCACGAGGAGGTTGGCGTAGAACGCGCGCTCGCGCTTCGTGATGTAAGTGAAGCTTCCCAGCACCGAGAGCGGCACGAGGAACGTGGTGAGCAGCACGAGAAACAGCGAAATGCCGTCGAGCCCGACGTGGTAGGCGATCCCCCACCCCGCGATCCACGGCGCGTTCGCCTCGAATTGCATCCCGGCCGAGGGGACGAACCGCCACCACAGCGGCACCGAGACGGCGAATTCGATCAATGCCGCGACGAGCGCGACGTGCTTCGCCCGGGCCTCGGGGACGAGCCACAGCGCAGCGGCCGCGACGAGCGGCCACGCCAGCAGGATCGTGAGCACGAGATGGTCGTACATCGTCAGCGCAGCGCCCGCGCGAGAACCACGACGACGCCGACGACGAAGATCACGGCGTAGAAGCCCAGCTCACCGGTCTGCAGCCGGCTCGTGAGCCAGCCGAGAATGCGCGATATCGCGGCCGCGCCGTTGACCCCCGCCCCGTCGATGATGCCGACGTCGACGATGCGCCACAGCACCACGCGCGAGAACCACATGATCGGCCGCACGATCACGGCATC
>DATFSB010000476.1:0-4732 GCA_035262825.1 Gemmatimonadales bacterium
GGCCAGGACGCGGTGCCCGGGACGGTGACGCGGGAAGAAGGCCAGCCCGGGCCGGCCATTTGTGCGCGGCGTCGTGGCGGAAAGGCGGCGGGCTGGTAGACGCGCCGGACAGATGGCAGGTAGGGGCGAAAGGCGAATACCCGCATTGTCCCCTCTATCTCCCGCCGAGATCAACGACGCCGCGCCCATCACGTTGGTCCGCGCGCTGGCCGTCACCGTCCCCACCACCGGGCTGGTCCTGGACTCGACGGTGACCGAGCACCCGGTGTCGGGCGTCGTGACGCTGAACGGCCGCGTCCCCGTCGGGGCCTGTGCCGATCCCGACGTGCGCGGGCGGCTGAACCTCGATGACCTCGTCACCGGCGCCGGCGCGTCGCTCCCCCTGCCCTGCGGCTCCGGGCCGGCCGCTTTCAGCGGCATGCTGCCGGCGGGTGCCTATCGGGTCAGCATCGTCGGCGACCATTCGGATCTACCCGGCGTGGGCTACGTCGCGCCCCAGCCGCTCACCGTCTCCGGGCCGACCACCGGCCTCGCCTTCGACGTCCCGACGCGGCCGGTCACCGGCACCATCACCGTCGGCGGGCACGACCCCACCTGCGACCCGGGCGCGCTCGCGGCCAAAGTGAATTTCATCCACGCCACCACCCGCGTCACGTTCGTGTTCCCGGCCCGCTGCGGCACGCCGGTCGACTGGGAGGGCGAGGTCTTCCCGGGCACGTACGAGGTGGTCGTCTACGGAGTGGCCTCCAACGTCCCCGCCACCGGCTTCCGCGCCGCAGCCGCGCTGGCCATCCCCTGACGTAGTCGCTCGACAGGACCGCCGCCCGGTCGCAAGCAATCCTCGTGATCGCTTATCTGCTCGCGATCGGGTGCGCCCTGTCCTACGGCGCCGCCGATTTCATCGGCGGATGGACGACCCGCCGCGCCCCCGCCGTCGCCGTGGTCGCCGTATCCCAGCTCGGCGGGCTCGTCCTCCTCGGCCCGCTCGTGCCGTTTGCCAGTCCGGGGTTGCCGTCGGCGCACGATCTCCTGTGGGGCGCCGTCGCCGGGCTGGCCGCCGGCACGGGCATCCTCCTTCTCTACCGCGCGCTGGCGGTCGGGACGATGTCGGTCGTCTCGCCCGCGACCGCGGTGACCGCGGTCTCGATCCCGGTGTTGGTGAGGATCGCGGCCGGCGAGCGGCCGGCACCGCTTCCGGCGCTCGGCATCGGGCTGGCGATCGCGGCGATCGTGCTGGTGAGCCGCCAGCGGAGCACCGCGCCCGCCGGAGGCGGGCGGCTCCCCTCGGGCCTTGCCATCGCGCTCGCCTCCGGCGTCGGCTTCGGCGTCTTCTACCTGGCCCTCGCCCAGACGCGGCACGAAGCCGGCGCCTGGCCGCTCCTGGCGATGAATGTGGTCACCGTATCCCTTTTCGGCGGCCTCGCCCTCTTTCGCGACGAGCTCCGCCGCATGCCGCGCCCGATGGCTAAAATGGCGGCGCTGTGCGGCATCTTCGACTTCGGCGCCCACGCCCTGTATCTCTTCGCAGTGCGCGAGGGCCCGCTGCCGAGCGTGGTGACCCTATCGTCGCTCTACCCCGCGACGACCATTATCCTGGCGCGCCTCATCCTGCGCGAGCGCCTGACCGGCTGGCAAATGGCCGGCATCGCCTGCGCCCTGGCCGCGACCGTGCTCATCGTGCGCGGGTGAGCTTTTCCCTTCACCGGCGAGGCCGAAGTCCAGCAACACGACGCGATTCGTCTTCGTGATGAGGACGTTCGACGGTTTCACGTCAATGGTGAAGAACACGTCGCTGTGGGCCTGACCCAATTCGTAGAGACACACCAAGTTCGGGTGCACCACGTGCGACATGATGCGAAATTCGCGCTTGAATCGATACATCCTCTCGGCAGAGGGGCATCGGAGCGTCTTCAACGCGACACAAGCGCCCCGCTCCGAGGTCTGGGGTGCGACCTCGGTGAGCCAGATCGCGGTCTCCACCGGCATACCGGGGGGATCGCGGCGTGCGCGCGGCAGCACGCCGTAGCCGCACCGGCGCGCCCCCAGCCGTCCATCTCGGCGGTTGGCGGCGCGGTCATCCGCCCCGTATCCCGGATTCGGGTGTGGTTCGGCGCGCCCTGGGAGTGAACCGGGAGGGTGCCGGACGGTCCGATACTGAGCCGTTATCTCAAACCGGGGCTTTGTGCGGGCTATCCGCACCCGATGGCCCACGACGCGTATCAAGTAGTCGAGGGACCATTTCTCGCGGGCCGGCCACGAGGCGGAGAAATCGTCGAGGACGACCGGCCGGCGCAGGCTCCTGTAGTGGTCGAGAAACGATCGCCGCGAGATCGCACCGACATGCTCGACGTGGGAGAGTTTCAGCATACCGTGTCCGCTGGTCTGCCGGTCCCTCAGCATCGCGGTAGCGCAGTAGCGCGGCGATTTTACCCCGGCGACGAACGATACCGAATTCCGCAGCCGGTGGAGAATCCGACAGCGGACTTGAACGCTGCCCGGTCGTCAGGTCGGATATATGACCATGAGCACTGCTAGCGCCCCCGAGCTTTTCCGATTCGACAACACGTACGCCCGCGAGCTGACCGGCTGCTATGCGTCGGTGACGCCCGCGACGGTGCCGGCGCCGGAGCTCCTGCGCCTCAACGACTGTGGCGCGATCAGGGCAGGCGCGCCGAAGCGCGCGAGCTACTCGCCCCGGTCTACGGCTAGTTCACCGAGGGCTTCGACACCGGTGATCTGCAACAGGCTAAGGCGCTGCTTGACGAGTTAAGGAAATGAACATCCCCGCCGTGACCTGTCCCCACTGTGGCAGCGACAACCAGGCCGGCAAGAAGTTCTGCGGTGAGTGCGGCGGAGCGCTCGCGAACCGCTGCCCGCAATGCGGCGCGGAGAATCCGGCGACCAAGAAGTTTTGCGGCGAGTGCGGCGCTTCCCTCGCCGCGGCGCCGACACTGTCTCCCCCTCCGCCGCCTCGATCCGCGACGGAAGCCGGCCCGCCGACCGGAGCCGGCGAGCGGCGTCATCTGACAGCGCTCTTCTGCGATCTGGTGGGCTCGACCGAGATCGCCTCGCGCCTCGATCCCGAGGAGTGGCATCGGATCTCGAAAGCCTACCAGGACGCGGCCGCTGCAGCCGTGACCGGCTTCGGGGGCTACGTCGATAAGTTTCTCGGCGACGGGCTGCTGGCGTACTTCGGCTACCCGCAGGCGCACGAGGACGACGCCGAGCGCGCCGCACGCGCCGGGCTGGCGATCGTGGACGCCGTGCAGCATCTCAACGCTCCGCCCGTCGTTCCCCCCTCCGCAGACGAGGCGATGGCTTCCGCCTGCGTCCTTCGCGTCCGCGTCGGCATTCACACCGGTCCGACCGTGATCGGTGACGTGGGCGAGCGCGCCGACGTCTTCGGCGACAGCGTGAACCTCGTCTCGCGCATCCAGAGCGCGACCGCTCCCGATACGGTGGTGATCAGCAGTGCATCGCTCCGACTGATCCGCGGCATCTTCGTGAGCGATGAGCTCGGGGCGCAAAAGCTCAAGGGGTTTGCCGATCCCGTCCCGCTCTACCGCGTCGTGCAGCCGAGCGGAGTGCGCAGCCGCCTGGATCTGGCGGCCGGGAAGCTCACGCCGCTCGTCGGGCGCCAGAGTGAGCTCGGGATGCTGCTCGATACGTGGGAGCGCGTGCTCGACGGCACCGGGCAGACCGTGCTCGTAGACGGCGAGCCGGGGTTGGGCAAGTCGCGCCTGGTGTACGAACTGCGCGAACGGCTCGGCAGTGCGCCGCACACCTGGTTGGAGTGCCGCTGCAGCCCCTACACACAGGGGACGGCCTTTCAGCCGCTGACCGAGCTCGTGACCCAAGGGGTTCGGCTGGAACCCTCGGATACGCCGGCGGAAAAACTCGGCAAGCTCGAGCAAGCACTCGGGCGGGCGGGCTTCTCGCCTGCAGAGATGGTGCCGCTGTTCGCCGACTTCCTCTCGATTCCCCTCGGCGCCAGCTACGCGCCTCTCGATCTCCATCCCGATGTGCAGCGGCGCAAGACGCTCGCAGCGTTGGCGGCCTGGAACCTCCGGCTCGGCGCACTGCAGCCGCTGATCATGCTGATGGAGGATCTGCACTGGTGCGACCCCTCATCGCTGGAGCTGGTCGAGCGCTTGGTGCAGCAGAGCCCGACCGCGCAGGTGCTCCTGATCTGTACCGCGAGACCGGAATTCCAGAACCCGTGGGGGGCACGTTCGAACCTGACGGCGATGACCCTGTCGCGGCTCACGCGACGCCAGGCGCGAGAGATGGTGGCGGCGCTCGGACTGACGCTGCCGGCGACGGCAATGGACGCGATCGTCGCGCGCGGCGACGGCGTGCCGCTGTACCTCGAGGAGCTGACGAAGGCGGCGCTCGAGTCGGAGACGCCAGGAGGAGAGGTCGCGACTCCGGACACGCTGCAGGACTCGCTGATGGCACGGCTCGACCGTCTGAGCGCGGTCAAGGAGGTCGCCCTGCGGGCGTCGGTGTTGGGGCGTGAGTTCACCTACGGGCTGCTCGCGGCGGCGTCGGGTCTCGATGAGGCTTCGCTTGTGCACGGCCTCGCGCGGCTCGTCGAGGCGGAGTTGCTGTTCGTGCGCGGTACGCCACCGGAGGCGACGTACGTTTTCAAACATGGGCTGATCCAGGAGACCGCCTATCAGTCACCGCTCAAGCGAACGCGGCAGGAGCTGCACGCGCGCGTGGCGCGGGC
>DATFSB010000477.1:0-6292 GCA_035262825.1 Gemmatimonadales bacterium
CCTGTCACCATTGACGATCCGAGGACGCGCTGGAGGTGCGGGTAGGGGACATCGTCGGAGCGACGCATGGCGGACTCAGCAGCCGCTAGCTCCCTTCGTTTACCCGAGCTTCACCCAAGAATTGGCTGCTGCGCCGGGCTCTCGCGAGGAAGCCGTCGGGGCGCGGCCGATGGCATCGACGCAGGTCAGAGCGTAGGCAACATTAGGACGCTCCAGGACGCTGCGGCGCGCCTCTCGGGTAGCCGCCGGCCCGCTGACGTAGTCTGCCACACTCAGACACTGGCCGCTCTCGGAGCCAATGCCACAGCACAGCGGGCGGGGAGCTGTTCGACCCCCCGCCCGCTGATGTGAGACCACCGCCGGCGCACGACACCGAAGACGAGTCAGGGCCCACTGGCAGTGCGAATCAGGAAGCCGCTCAGGGAGTCCCGCTCAACAAAAAGCTCCCGTTGAACGTCGGAGGCAACGCGTCGTCGACGATGTCAGTGCCCACGCGCAGCCAGTCGGGATCCAGATCCGCATTGCGGATCCACATCTGCAGATCCCCGACGAATGCGAGCGGCGGACGCGGCGCTGACAACCAGAGGAAGTTGCCTCCCTTGCCTTTCAGCCTCACCTGAGGAACGAAGAAGTAGTGACCAGGGGCGAGATCGAATGGCGGGTCGAACACGACGTCGACCCGGACTTCCTGGCCTTTCACCGCGCCATCACCCTTCGTGGCTTGGTCCGGTACGGGATGGATACCGTCGATCACCGAGTTGGCGGCCGGGAACTCGTGGTCGAGGACAGTGACGGTGAACCCCAGCGTTCCTTCGGCGCTGTCGCGGCTGTCAAATGCCTCATCCGCCGGTGAGTTGACTCGCGTCGGCACCTGCGGAGTGCTGAAGGTGGGAGGGCCCGATGTCCGGGCCACGTTGGAGTCGTTCGGGAACACGCGGTAGAGCTCGACATCGACCTGACGGATCTCGCCAGGACCCCCGTGGCGTAGCAGGCCGGTGAAGCTCGCTCGATCGAGGTGCGTCTGCGACGTGACGATGAAGTCATCGGCCGCCTCGATTTCGATCTTGCCGTGACTCTTGGGCCGGGACGCCGCGGCCATCCGGCCGTCCGGCTCGCCCGTGCTGAAGAAGAAAGGATCGGCGAAGGCTGCCGTGGCTCCGGCCAGGACCAGCGCGATTGCCAAGGCCGCCAACGAATGCCCTAATCTCTGCATGACATCCTCCTGGTTTCGTGGTGAATGGACTGGGAACAGTCGGCCACCGCGTCGGCGTGGACGCGAATGAGCGAGCTGCGTTTGGCGCGCCGTCCTTTCCCAACTGAAGGAGGAGCCCGCGACCCATGCCCGCCCACGGCGCCGCCTCGGCGGGCGTGCGCTTCGACGAACGGGTACGGATGAAGGCGCTCTGGGATCCCCGCGCGGAACTGGACGACGAAGGTGCGGCGAGTAGCGGGTTGCGCTTCGTCCGTGGACCGCCCTATTGTAGGTTCTTGGCGGGATGGTTTCGTCATCGCACAGTCAGCGTAGGGGCGGCGCGATCGGTGGGTCATAATCACGCGGTAAGAGTTCGGTAAGACGCTGCTTATGGATGTGAGACCGTCGAGGCAGCTTTGTTTCCCGCCGTTTAGGCTCGACCCGGACAATGCGGCTCTCTGGCGGGGGACGAAGGCGGTGCACCTGACGCCAAAGGCCTTTGGCGTGCTGCAGTGTCTCGTCGAGCGCCACGGCCAGCTCGTGACGAAGGACCTCCTGCTCGAGAGCGTGTGGCCGGGGACCGTCGTGGGCGATGCGGTGCTCAAGGTCTGTGTGCGCGAGATCCGGAAGGCGCTCGGCGATCGGGTCGGCGCGCCACGCTTCGTGGCGACGGTTCACCGCCGCGGCTATCGATTCATCGCAGGCGTTACCGACTCCGACCCCAGGCCGGAACGACCCGGGGCGTCCGGGTCGCCGCTCGGGGCCGGCCCCGCCACCGGCTCCCGATACCGCGGGCCGGCCCATCTGGTCGGCCGTGAGTCCGCGCTCGACCGGCTCCAGAGAGGAATCGAAGCGGCATGGCGCGGTACGCGCCAGATCGTCTTCGTGACCGGTGAGCCAGGCATCGGCAAGACGGGGGTGGTCGATGCTTTTCTGGAGCGGGTGAGCATCGATCCACGCGTGTGGATCGCGCACGGCCAATGTGTCGAAACATACGGGACGCCGGAGCCCTATCTACCCGTGCTGGATGGGCTGGGTCGCCTCTGCCGCGAAGGTGGCGGCGACTGGCTGGTCACCCTGCTCCGCAAGCACGCACCCACATGGCTCGCGCAGATGCCGTGGCTCCTCGACCGCGCCGGCCGGGATGCCCTGGAGCGCGACCTCCTGGGGGCGACGCGTGAACGGATGCTGCGCGAGATGGCGGAGGCGATCGAAGCGCTGACCGCCGAAGCGCCGCTGGTGCTCGTGCTCGAGGATCTGCACTGGAGCGATACAGCGACGGTCGATCTGGTCTCGATGCTCGCACGGCGGCAGGAGCCGGCGCGGCTGCTCCTGGTCAGCACCTACCGTCCGGTCGACGTGCTGCGCGCGAGCCAGCACCCTCTCGAGGACGTCAGGCGCGAGTTGCAGGCGCAAGGGCGCTGCCAGGAGTTGTCGCTGGAGCTGCTGAGCGAGGCGGTAGTCGCCGACTACTTGCGCGAGCGCTTTGCCGGACACGTGTTTCCATCCGAGCTGGCGCGCGTCATCACCCAGCGAACCGAGGGCAATCCTTTGTTCATGGGGAGCGTCGTCGATGACTTGCTCGCGCGCGGCCTCATCGTGATGCGTGACGGGCGGTGGGAGCTCCGTGCGGCGCTGGAGGAGGTGGAGGTCAGCGTTCCGGAGAGCCTTCGCCAGATGATCGAGCGCCGCCTGGACCAGCTCGAAGAAGACGAGCGGCGAGCCTTGACCGCAGGAAGCGTCGCGGGCATGGAGTTCTCGGCAGCCTCGGTTGCCGCGGCCCTCCACCGGACGCCCGCCGACGTGGAAGAGTGCTGCGAGGAGCTGGCGCGTCGTCAGCTGTTCATCCGATCGCTCGGCCCCGATGAGTGGCCGGATCGCACAGTGGCGTCGCGCTATCGTTTCGTTCACGCGCTGCACCGGAATGCGCTCTACCAGAGCGTCTCGCCTGCGCGGCGGCGCGAGTTCCACCAGTCGATCGGCGAGCGGGAAGAAGTGGCTTATGGCGACCGGGCGCGTGACATTGCTGCCGACCTGGCGGCGCACTTCGAGCAAGCGGGCGCCGACCGTCGAGCTGTGCGCTACCTGACGGATGCAGCGGACACGGCAACCCGGCGAAGCGCGAACACGGAGGCGGCCGGGTATATCGGACGCGCCCTGGATCTCGTCGAGCGTCTTCCCGAGACCGAACGCGTCGCTGGACGCCTCGCCCTCCTCGAGCGGCTTGCACAAGTCCGGCGGGCCATGGGTGATTTCACGGCAGCGGTCGACGGCTTCGAGGCGCTGGCCAGCTACGCGCGGGAGCAAGGCCGCACCGACGAGGAAGCACGGGCGCTGGTGGAACTGAGCGGCGCGCTCTCCTGGATCGATCGAGAACGGAGCCTGGCGGCCATCGAGCAGGCGCTCGCGCTCGCCCCCAGTCTGTCCGACGAGGCACTGCAAGCGCATGTCCGCGGATACGGGGGCTGTCAGCGCATCCTGCTGCGCGGCTGGCGGGACGAGGACGCGGAGACGTGTCGCCTCGCCATCGACGCCGTGCGGCGCGTCGGGGCGCGGCGGCTGCTGAGCCTTCACGTCGGCCGCTACGCGCATCTGCGCAGCTATCAGGCCGACTACAGGGCCGCGTGCCGGACTGCGGAGGAGGGCCTGCGGTTGGCGCTGGAAGTGAGCGACGCGTATCACTACATGACGTGCCAGTTTCACCGCGCATGGGCGCTGCTACACCTTGGCGAATGGCGGGAGCTGCGTGTTGTCCTCCGCGACGGATGGGAGATGGCCGAGCGAAACGGGCATCGCCGCTGGGCACGCGGGTTCCGGTATCAGGCGGCGTGGCTGCTGACGCACGTGGGGAATTTCGCGAGCGCTCGGGCGCTCTGCGAGCAAGAGCGGCCACCGGGTGAGGAGATCCAGGTGGACCGGCTTCTGGGCGCGATCGTCCTCGGATTCGCCCACCTCGGCTTGAGGAGGTACGCGGCGGCACTACGCGCGTTCCAGGAGGTCACGGCCCAGTCCGCGCTGATGCGCTCGATTCTCCAGATGCCGCTGCGGCTGGGGTTCGGCCACTACTGGCTCGCGCGCCGTCAGTTCGGCCGCGCGCGCGAACAGCTACAGGAGCTGTGTCGAGTCGCGGCGACGTCGGGCGAGCGGACGTACCTGGCGCTCGGGCGCCAGGCGCTCGCCGAGGCCGCGCTCGCCCAGCGGAACCTGCCCGCTGCAGAGCGCGAGCTGTCCGAGGCGCTCCACGTGGTCCACGGATACGAGGTCCCCCTTGCGGAGTGGAAAGTCTGCGCGACCGCCGCCCGTGCTGAACTGGCGCGCGGCCGGTCGGTGAAGGCTGCTGCGTACTGGACGAGGAGCGCGGCCGGTCTGGATCGGCTTGCCGCCTCCCTGAAGGACGACGCCGATCTGCATCGGTCGTTCCTGTCTCAGGCACCCGTACAGATGGTACGCCGCAAGGCGGGCTTGATTCCGCTCACCCGAAGAGCCAGCTAGACCGGCAGCAGCAGAGCGTCGGAGAACTCCCGAACGCGACGGCTTGGACCTGATGTCGGCAAAGAGTCCAATCGTGAAGGTGTGTTGGGGGACTGGTGAGACCGCGCGACACGCGCACGCCCCCTGACCACCAGGTTGGCCGAGGCCAGGACCGGGCCCGCCTGGTTCTTGTTGCCGTCACGCCCGCGCCGGATGCCCAACCCGGTGGTCCAGTCACTCCACCCTAGCACGAGGGTGCGAATGCCTCGAAAGCGATGCCGCGGTCCTGCAGGTAGTCCGCGACGTGGCCCTACCCTTCGTAGGGCACGTGCTGCAGGACCGAGATCTTTTTCACGAATCCCAGCGCTACGCCTGCCTGACCACCTTCGTGTAAACGGCCTCGACGTTGCTGCCGACGCGGTCGCGGTAGCGGCCGAGCGGGTACTTCGAGAATCCGGCCTCGTACTTCGGCGCGAGCTGATCGCCGATCTTCGTCTTCATCTCGTCGAGGCACGCGCCGTCGGCGGACGCCTTCTTCACGGCCGCGATCAGATCGACGAAGTAGTCGCGGAAGAAGGTGAGGTGGGTCTTCGGTCGCACCTCGCCGTGCCCGGGGATGATGTGCTCGAATCCCAGCTTGCCGAGGGCGACGAGCGTGTCCGGCCATTCGCCCGGGTAGCCGTCGTTCATGAACGGCATCCAGTCGATCAGGGCGTCGCCGGTGGCCACGACTTTTTCTTTCGGCAAGTAGATAAAGAGGTCGCCGTTGGTGTGCGCACGACCCAGGACGTGGAGCTGGATCTCGCGGCCGCCCTCGCGCAGCGTCGTCGTGGTCGAAACCGACCGCGTCGGGAGCGCAGGCTTCATCGCCTGGAGCTCCTTCAGGAACTCTTCTGCTTGCTGCAGATTCGATTCGAGGTTCCGCTTTTTGGCGGGATCGCTCTCCTTCTGGATGTCGTCCTTGAGCTTCGCGATCTCGCCGGGCATCGCGTCGATCTGCTTCTGGATGTACGGGACTCCACCCACGCCGGCGTCGGGGCGCATGAGGTTTTCCTTCGTCCGTTCGGTGGCGACGACCTCGACACCGGGGTTGGCGCCGGCGTACACCTCGTTGCCCTGCCAGTGATCCCAGTGGAAATGGGTGTTGATGATCTTCTTGACCGCCTGCTTCGTCAGGCTGTGGATCTCCTGGTAGAGCGCCCGCGCCGCCGAAGGCTTCGAATGGGAGTCGACGACGATCACCCCGTCATTGGTCATGATGACGGCGGCATTGCAGTTCACCTTGTAGCGGGGCGCGGCGATCGCGGCGTGCACGCCGTCACCGACCTTCTTCAGGTCGAAGAGCTCCTTGCCGACGGTCTGCGCGTCCGCTGACATCCCGCAGCAGATCTCATGGGGATCGAGGGTGTGTACCGCCGCCGCTGCGAGACCGATCTGGGCGAGAACCTGTCGACGTGTCCACATGGCTAACTCCCCGGTGAGGATGCTGACCTCGCTCGCGCACCTATCATGGACTCGCTGTCAACGAAATTCACGGAAGATCCGCCTCTCACGCGCCGTCAAACTGCAAGATGTAGAGAGAGCCTAAGCAACATTAGCCCCCTCCGGCACCGCGCGCTCCCCTCGGAG
>DATFSB010000478.1:0-4163 GCA_035262825.1 Gemmatimonadales bacterium
ATCCCCGGGTAGCCGAGCGTGACGGCGACGCTGAAGCAGAAGGCAACGGAGATAGCGAGGGCGATGAGAGTCATCATCCCCGGCAGTCGGTCACGGAACTCCTGGACGGCGCCGCGCAGGAACGGGAGCCCTCCATAGAAGTAGACCGCCGTCCCGAAAAGTGGGGCGATCCACCCCGATCCCGGAAACGCCGGCGCCGTGTAGCCGAGCGCCGATTGCAGCATGTGACCCCAGACGAGCGTCGGCAACGTGAGCAGCAACGAGACGGCGAACCGGTCGCGGAACATCGCCACCGAATGGTCGGCGTGCTTGTCATGCGCCGGCGCTGTGTGATGGTGGACGTGCGCGTCCCCGCGAGCGGGGGCCTCCGGGGCTGAGCCGTGATGATGGTGAGCGGTCATGGTGACGACGAGTGAACCAGCACGGCCGGGTTCGAGTTCCGAAACGGAGAGAGTGCTGCGATCGATGCGGAGGGTGGCTGACGGGAATTGAACCCGCAACCTCCGGAGCCACAGTCCGGCGCTCTAACCGATTGAGCTACAGCCACCATGCGACTAGACGCACAAACGCGTAGACACACAGACGCGCAGGGCGGTATGGCAAGATCTGACAGGGGGGGAATTTAGCCTGTGGGCCGGGGCCGTGACAGCCCTTATGTTATACCGTCCATCACCCAGAGACCCTATGCGCCGTCTCGCCGTGATCTCCGTGATCCTCGCCGCCGCCTGCTCGCACGGTCCTCCGGCAGACTTCGTTCCCGATCCCGGTCTGGTGAGCCATATCCGCTCGATCGAGCTCACGACGCCGCCGCGTGCCTGCCCCGGGCAAGGGTTCGCGGTGCAGTACACGGCGGTCCTGGACGACGGGTCGCGGCTGCCGTTCGAGACGCGCTACGACAAGAAGCACCCGCCGCGGCTGCACGTCGTCTTCCTCGACCTCACGAGCAACGAGGCGACGCCGTACGCTGGCGGCTGGTCGGCCGATCGTGATCCGGTGCTCTCGGTGCGTACGGGATTCCGGCTGCACGCCGCCCTGCATGCCAATCCCTCGATCACCGGCTCGGCCACGGTGCAGCCGAGCTACGAGTGCGTGCGCCACGACTACGTCTTCTCGGGTGAGGACGGGGGAGCGGGAGACGGCGGCAGCGACGGCCCGCCGCTGACGGTCCGGCTCGCCATTGGCCGCTCGCCGTACTACAACCGGTTGCTGATCGCCGGCGTCGAAGTCTCCAATGCACCGCCCTTCTACATCATCGCCGACGCCACGGCGATCCAGCCGGCGTTCTGGCTCACGATCGCGAGCCGCGGCGGGAACGGTGGGCGTGGTGTGAAGGGAAGAAACGGATCCGCCGGAGCCGTGGGAGCTGCGGGCTGCCCCGGGGGCGCGGGTGGACCCGGCGGCGCTGGCGGGACCGGTGGGACCGGTGGCAACGGCGGCCGTGGGGGCAGTATCACGATCATCGCGGCGAGCGAAGAGCCGTTCCTCGCCGGCGTCGTGCAGCCCCGCAGTCCGGCGGGCGACGGTGGCCAGGGAGGCCAGGGGGGCAAGGGAGGAGCCGGGGGGGCCGGCGGTGCGGCCGGGAAGGACAGCAACGGCAACGCCTGCCAGGCGGGGGCCAAAGGCGCCGATGGAGCGGACGGCCGCGATGGCCGGTCCGGAGAATCTGGGTACCGCGGGCCTGACCCGAGGGTGCTCACGGTCCCTGGCCGAGATGTGTTTGGACCGAATGTCCCGGGTGAGATCGCGGCTCTTCTGAGGCGATAAGCGTCGTCAGCTTTCAGCTCTCAGCTAAGTCGTTAAGCGGACTAGCTGATAGCTGATGGCTGAGGCTATTACTTGACACGTCAACTATTGACCTGTTATAATCTGCACTATGTCCCTTTCGAAGTCGCCGCGGCACAAAGCCGTCGTGGTCGCGATTCTGAAGAGCGCTGACCGGTTGCGGCACCGGGCGGAGGCGATGCTCGCTCCCCACGACGTCACGCTGCAGCAATTCAACGTGCTGCGCATCCTGCGGGGCGCCAGGCCTGAGGGGCTCTGCACCCTGACGATCGCCGAGCGCATGATCGAAGAGACGCCGGGCATCACGCGTCTCATCGACCGGCTCGAGAAGAAGGGACTGGTGCGCCGCGTTCGCTCCGAGAAAGACCGCCGTCAGGTCTGGTGCCGGATCACCCCAGCCGGCGAGCGGGTGCTCGCGCGGCTCGACGATACGGTCGAGCAGTTCGACCGCGCCGCCGTGGGGGGCCTCTCCGCTGCCGACCAGGACCAGCTCACCGTCCTGCTCGGCCAGCTGCAGGGGGAACCGGGGTGAGAGCGGCGTTGTTTATTGTGGATAATAGTTGACTAGTCAAATAATGACATGTTAAGGAGGTTGTCCCGATGCTGACCACTCTGCTCCACACCCACGCCGATTGGGCGAGCCTCGTGCTGCGCCTCGTCCTGGCGCTCGTCATCTTCCCGCACGGCGCCCAGAAGGTGCTCGGCTGGTTCGGCGGATACGGCTACAGCGGCACGATGCAGTACTTCACGACACAGGCCGGGCTCCCTGCCCCGGTGGCGTTCACGGTCCTGATGGCCGAGTTCGTGGGACCGATGCTGCTCGTCGCGGGGCTGGGCACACGGCTCGCCGCACTCCTGATTTCGGCCGTCATGATCGGCGCGATCTTCAAAGTGCATAAGCGGGTCGGGTTCTTCATGAACTGGACGGGACAGCAGCAGGCCGGCCAGGAAGGCTTCGAGTATCACCTGCTCGTGCTGGGGATCGCGGCGGCGTTGCTGGTGACGGGTGGAGGAGCGTTCTCGATTGACGGGCTGCTGGCTCGGTAAGAGGCGTTATGGGTCGTGGGTGGTGAGTACAGGCAGTCACTCACTACCCATTACCCATGACCCTGTACGCCTCTTGAAGTACAGATACACCGGCACTCCCACCGCAATCAGCCCCGCCGCCACCGCCGAATCCTTCGGATCCTGGATGATGGTGTTCGCCACCAGCCACAGCGAGAAGCCGATGAACAGGATCGGCGTGACAGGATAGCCCCAGGCACGGTACGGCCGCGGCAGGTCGGGGCGGCTGTGGCGCAGCCGGATCAGCGCTCCGCACATCAGCGCGTAGAAGACGAACTCCGCGAATACGACATACGTGTAGAGCCAGTCGTACTCGCCCGTGAGCGTCAGCGCGATCGAAATCACCGCCTGCACGACGAGCGAGTTGGCCGGTGTGAGCCAGCGTGGGTGCACCGTGCCGATGAACGGGAACAGCAACCGGTCCCGCGACATGGCGTAGGGAATGCGCGCCGCCGTCAGCACGATGCCGTTGTTGGCGCCGAGCGTTGAGACGAGGATCGCGGCGGCGACGAGCCCCGCGCCGATCGCGCCCAGTGTGACGGCCGCGGCATCGCTCGCCACCAGCTTCGAGGCGGCGACGCGTTCCGGGCCGAGGACGTAGGTGAACGACACCGTCACGAGCACGTACAACACCATGCAGATCAGTGCCGAGTAGATGATCGCGCGCGGCAGATTCCGCTCGGGCTGCACCACCTCCCCACCGACGTAGGTCGTCTCGATCCAGCCGTCGTAGGCCCACAGCACCGCCAGCATCGCGACACCGAACGCCCCGATGCTGGTCCCGCCACCCGGCCAGAGCGGCTGCAGGTTGGCGCTCGAGCCTCCAGGCAGGAGGAACCCGACGAGGATGAGACCGGTCACCGTGGCGATCTTGATGAGGGTGAGGACGTTTTGCGTGATGGCGCCCGCCTTGACGCCCAGCACGTTCAGCCAGGTAAGTGCCAGGATCGAGACGATCGCCACGATCTTGATGCCGCCGCCGGACAACGACGTAAAGTGCCCGACGTATCCGGCGAACCCGACCGCGATCGCGGCGATCGACGCCGGATTGATCACGATTCCGTTGGCCCAGCCGTACAGCCATCCCCACACCGGACTGTAGGCTTCGCGCAGATAGACATACGCCCCGCCCGCGGCCGGCATCGCCGCCGCCAGCTCCGCGATCGACAGCGCTCCCAGGAGCGACACGATCCCGCCGACGATCCAGACCAGCACCGTCAGGGAGGTCACGTGCAGTCCCTGCGCGATTTCGGCGGGCACGATGAAGATCGCCGACGCGATGATCGTTCCCACGTTGATCATCGTCGCGTCGAGCA
>DATFSB010000479.1:0-4327 GCA_035262825.1 Gemmatimonadales bacterium
CCGGTGCGGGGCGCGACAGACAGAGTGACGATCGCTATCGGGGCGAACCCGACGGGTGGCACGCTCAGGGGAACCACGACGGTGAAGGCCGTCTACGGCATTGCGTCCTTCAAGGACCTGTCGATCGATCAGACAGGCGACCGCTACACGCTGGTTGCGAGCTCCGGAGCGTTGCCGAGCGTGACGAGCGAAGTGTTTGGTGTCTTCGATACGCTGGCGCCGCCGGCGCATCTCGATAGCCTGCGGCTCGCCACCGCGACCCTGCCCATGGGGGGACCCGGGGTCGAGTACACGGCTCAGGTGTTCAACGAGAGTGTCGGTAAGATGACCCTCGTCTACATTCAGGCGTACATCGATCAGGGAGGTTCGGCGATCCATGGTGCCGGGGGGTCGAACATGACCTGCACATTGATCTCCGGCGATCTCCCGCCGGGGGCCTGCTCATTTCACTTCACGGTGAACGTCCCGAACACCGGCGGGTCGCTCGTCGCCGGACCGGCGACGGCGCGTTTCGAGCTCCGCCAATGGTTGAACCAGACGCAGAGCGCGCTGCTCGACAGTGTGGCGCAGGCGGTGACGCTCACACAATAAGGAGATCCAGGCTACTCCCCTACGGCTCGCCCGTCGGCTCCATGGGCAGGAGGGCGATCTCGATGCGCCGGTTCTGGCTGCGGCCCTGCACCGTCGTGTTGGGTGCGACGGGGTGGTACTGCGAGAGCCCGACTGCCTGAAGCCGATCCGGGTCGATGCCGACCGAGTCCTGCAGGAAGCGCACGACGTTCGTCGCCCGCGCCGTCGAGAGCTCCCAGTTGGTCGCGAACGTGTTCTTGAGCTTGTCGCTGATCGCCACGTTATCGGTGTGACCTTCGACGCGGATGATCTTGCCCTCGGTCGTTTTCAGCACCGCGCCGACGCGCTGGAGAATGCGCAACCCCGTGGTCGTGATGCTCGCCTCGCCGGAGGGGAAGAGGATCTTGTCGACCATGCTCACACTGAGGCGGTCGGCGAGGCGGGTAATCTGAATCTGCCCCTGGGAGATCTCGTCCTTCATGCTGTCCACCAGTTGATCATAGGTCGAGCGCAGCCGATTGAGCTCCGCCTCCTTCTGGCGCGAGGCGGCGGTGACCTGCGTATCGAGCGCGGCCGCGAGGGCGATGTTGCGAGTCTTGAGGGTGCTGTCGACGAACCGCAGCGAATCGGCGCTCGCCGTGGCGGTTCTGGCATGCTGGCGGAAATTGAGCGTGGTCAGGCCCAGCCCGACGATCACGAGACCCAGCAGCACGAGGACGACTTTCATGCCGACCCTCAAGGAAGAAGGTGAACGCTGCCGCGCAACACGGTGATCGAGGCTCTCGGAAGCGTGAACGTGGAGGGCGGTCCCGCGAGCTGAGTCGCGACAGGAGCATGATCCGGATCAGGATGGCTGTTCGGCCCATCGTTGATCCACACGTATTGCTCGCTCCCGAAAGACACAAGCGTTATGGGTCCTGAAAAAGTCGTCGTGCGTTTCTTCGTCGCATCCTCGAAGAGGACGCGCACTGAGTGAGGATTGGCAGAATCACGATTGACGAGCATGAGAGACCAGTTGCCGTCGGGACGGTGCACCGCATACGAGGTGACCAGCTGATTGCCGTCGGCAGCGGTGATGTCGGTCGAGCTGGGATACATCTGGTGGATGCCGGCGCGGTGCTCGAGCCACTCCAGGTTGAGCATATGGGCGGACCAGTACGTCGCCGTGTAACCCTTGATCTCGTAGTTCTCGTTGGACACAAAATTCGACCACGACGACCAGCCGAGACAGGTGTTGTTCACGCCTTGGGGCTGGATCGGTGAGTGGTAGAAGGCGGCGCCGCCCCCCTCGAAGAACGAACCGATGTTGTCGGCGAGCCAGAGGGCGCCGAACATCGTCGTCATCGGCCCGGTCAGCGACCATGACACATGACTCTCGGTCACCATCAGCGGGACGGTGGGCGGCACCCCGTCATCGCGCCACACTTTCAGGATGTGCTTCATTTGCCGAGGCTCGAGGTAGAGCGACTTCCAGGTGATGTCGCAGGGCTCGTAGGGATAGTGCTCGAACGAGACGAACGACAAATCCGCGAGCCGGCCGTGTGATTTCAGGTAATCAACAAAACGGCCCATCCACGAGGTGCGACCGCGCGCGTCGGGCCAGAGCCGGATGTCTTCGTTGACGCCCTCGAACACCGGTCCGCCGAGCCTCAGCTTCGGGTCGACCTTATGGATCGCGGCCGCCCATTGGAGATAGAGCGCCGCATAGTCCTCGGGCATGGCGTGTTTGCCGTCGGGCTCCTCACCCATCTCGATGTAGCCGATCGGGTAGCCGCGCTTCTCGATGTAGGCGATCTGCGCCGCGGCATCGTCCGGTGTGCCGTAGAGCATCGAGACCGGAATCATGGCGGGCAGGTTGTTGGTGAGCCCGCTCGTGAAGAAGAGATCGAAGCCGGTGTGCTGATAATTGCCGCTCGTGTTGCCGTCGCCTGCCGAGTGCCAGGGATCGATGGAGGACGCGGTGTAGGTCGTCAGCTGCTCGTCGGGATTCCTGGCTACTTCGACGAACGACCCGCTCGAATCCATCGAACCAGCCTGAATCTGCTGGATCGCGTAGCCGACGCAGTTGCGCACGTCGCGGGCGTCATGTTCATCGCAGATATTGGAAGACCTGGTCATCAGGATCCGCACATAGCGGGTTGCGACCGGAGCGTCGGCGAGCCGCAACGTGACGGTGCCGCCCCGCGCGTTCTGCTGTCCTCCCCCGGAGAAGACGTGCCATTCCCCTTTCGGTCCGCCATCGAAATCGAGCGCGTTCGTACCGTTCCAGTACTCCACCTGATACGTCGTCGCGTAGGGGCTCTCCCACACGATGCGCACTGCGCTCACCGGCTTCTCGGCTTGCAAGTCGATGATCACCCACTGCGGATGCAGGGTGTCGCTTTCGCCCGTGAACCGGCTCGTGAGATAGGGATTGCTCTTCCAGTAGGTCAGGTTGGGCCCGGCAACGGGACGATCGCCGCTCGTCGCGAAGCCGCGGTGCGGCAGCGCGTAGGCGAGGATGTAGCGGGTCGGCTCCTTGAGCTCGGTGGATCCGGTGAAGTAGCCGCTGCGATGGGCGGCATCGCTCCACGTGCCGTTCTCCGTCCAGTGCCAGGCCGCCATGCGCAGCTCGGTATTATTGCGGTAGGTGATCGGTCCCCAGCCCGCCGAGAGCGCCTCCTGGATGATGTGGGGCGTATAGACGCGATTGATGTCGGTGCGCGAGAGGACGTCGATCGAGCTGCCGAGGGCACTGTCGGGGTCGAAGGCATTGATGATGTGGCCCGCGGTGACATCGACGCGGACGGTCCCCACTCCGGCGGGTGATTGGATAGAGGCCGCTGTGACCAGCGCGGTCAGGAGCGGTGTTATCAAGGCCCCGCCTCGAACGTCGCAGTCAGCACGCCGAACAGGAACCCGTCTCCTTTCGCTTCGGGATTGCGGAACACGAAATAGACGTCGTGCACTCCCCCACCTGACGTCGGTGCGAGCACCACGTGCAGTTTCAGCGGCGCCTGATCGGTGGTGGCCACTACTCGCTCGCTCGTCCCCAGCAGCGTCCCGGTGAGCGAATCGCGATGCACTTCGATCGTTCCGCCCTTCGCCTGATACTGCGACGGCGCCACGGCCATGAAGGACACCGCTATGACACCCGTCAGATCGATCTGCTTCAGAGCGACCGATGCGCCGGAGCGATTCACGACGGCGATGGGCACCGGAACCCCTTCCGCGCTCTGCTGCGACACGCCGTCCGACATCTGTCCGTTCGCCACGACGACGCTGGGCGACCGCAGAACGCGCATCTGCTCGGTCGTGATCGCCGGCACGCCGTTGCCACCGCGGTCGGTATACAGGGCGCGCAGCACGACCACCCCTTGCGGCGCATCACCGGAACCGGACGGAGGCGTGTACGCCCCGCGGACCGGCAGCGCCGGTGGGATCGCGGTCGGCTCGGCGAGACTCATGATGTACGCCAGCATCGCCCGCAGCTGTTCGTCGGTCAGCGCCGGATGCGCAGCCATGGCGACCTTGCCCCAGACGCCTGAGCCCCCTTCGCGAATCTTCCGCATGAGGCGCGCGGTGGCGGTGGTGTCGCCGTGGTAGCGGCGCGCGACATCGACGTACATCGGTCCGAGCGATTTACGATTCACCTGGTGGCAGGAAAGGCAGTCGCCGGCAACGATCAGCTGCCGCCCCCTCACGACGGGATTACCACCCGTGGAATCGGCGGCGAGTCCGTCTTTCAGGTACGCCCCAGTCACTGCCACGCGCGACG